>CAZZXZ010000153.1:0-7555 GCA_964658135.1 uncultured Acetobacteraceae bacterium
TTGATGTCGAGTCCGCGCGCCGCGACTTCCGTGGCCACCAGCGCCGTCACCTGACCGCGCTTGAACATGTCCAGGGCTTTGACGCGGGCCGCCTGGCTCTTGTTGCCGTGGATCGCCGCCGCCTTGACGCCGGCGCCCTCGAGCTGCTGGGTCAGACGGTTCGCACCGTGCTTGGTGCGGGTGAAGATCAAGACCTGGTGCCAGCCGCCTTCCTGGATCAAATGCGTGAGCAGGTGCCGCTTCTGCTCCTTCTGGACGCGGTAGGCGCATTGCTCCACCAGCTCGATGGCGGCATTGCGCGGGGCCACCTGGATGGACAACGGATCGTGCAACAGCCGTTCGGCGAGCGCGCGGATGTCGTCCGAATACGTGGCGGAGAACAATAAATTCTGCCGCTTCGGCGGCAGCAGCCGGATGATCTTCCGGATGTCGTTGATGAAGCCCATGTCCAGCATCCGATCCGCCTCGTCCAGCACCAGGGTCTGTACCTTGGAGAGGTCGACGCAGCGCTGCTGCGCCAGATCGAGGAGGCGGCCGGGCGTGGCCACGAGCACGTCGCAGCCGCCGCGCAGGCTGCTGATCTGCGGATTGATGCTGACGCCGCCGAACACCTGGTACGTCTGCAGCTTGAGATACTTGCCGTAATCTCGCGCGCTCTGCGCAACTTGTGCGGCGAGTTCGCGGGTGGGCGCGAGCACCAGTGCCCGCGGCGCCCGGCCGCCGCCCTGGGTTCCCTCGGCGATGAGCCGCTGCAGGATGGGAAGGACGAACCCCGCGGTCTTGCCGGTGCCGGTTTGGGCCCCGGCCAGCACATCGCGGCCGGCGAGCACCGCCGGGATGGCCTGTGCCTGAATGGGCGAGGGCGTGTCGTAGCCTTTATCGGCAACGGCACGCAGCAATTCGGGCAGGAGCCCGAGATCGGAAAATGACATCTAATGAATCCTTGAAAAAGAAATGGACTCGCACGACGGAGCTTGGAACTCCGCAGCGGTCAGCAGCGAGGGGGTATGCGAGGGCGTTGAGATACGCTCGAACTCGAGAAGCGGCACTGACCGAGTGCCGGCTTGTCTTTGACAGCAGCCATGTTACCGCGATACCGCCGCCGCGTCCAGCATGCGGCTCTCAGCCGTGTTGCAACCCGGCCGCCGCGACGCCGACCATGCAGATCGCCTCATCTTCATCGCCCGTGCCACCGCTGGCACCCACCGCCCCGATGATCTCGCCCGCCGCGGTCTTGATGACCACGGCGCCGGTCTGTGCCAGGAACCTGCCCCCCGCGGTCGCCGGCAACGCGCCGTAGAACGTGGGATTTTCCCGCGCCCGCTCGCCCAGGGTGCGGCTCGACGCTCCCATGCCGACGGCGGCCCACGCCTTGCCGGTGGCGATCTCGATGCGAAACATGCTCGCGCCATCCTCGCGTTGCACGGCGCGCACGTGTCCGGCCTCGTCGAGCACCACCACCGCCATGGCACGGTGAGACTTGGCGCGCGCCGCCGCCAGCGCCGCCGCGATGATCTGATTCGCCTGGGACAGGGTCAGCCGGGTCATGGAACGCTCCGTGCCGCGATGGGCATTGCGATTTGCGAAATCTTCTGCAGCCGTCGCGCCGTGAGAATCGCTTCGGTGTAACCGTTCGGTTGGTCGCGGCCCAGAAAGACCAGATCGGCCGCGGCCTGGAAGGCAATGCTGGTGTCGAGATGGCCGCTCATGGGCCGGTAGGCCGGATCGCCGGCGTTCTGCGCGTCGACCACCCCGGCCATGCGCTCCAGTGCGGCAGCCACCTGTTCCCGGGAGCAGACCCCGTGCCGCAGCCAGTTCGCCACGTGCTGGCTGGAGATGCGCAGCGTGGCCCGGTCCTCCATGAGCGCGACGTCGTAATAATCGGGCACCTTGGAGCATCCCACGCCGAAATCGATCCAGCGGACCACGTAGCCCAGGATGCTCTGCGCGTTGTTGTTGAGCTCTTCGGTCACCGCTTCGGCAGACCAATCCGGCCGTGCGACCAAGGGCGGGGTCAACACGTCGTCGAGCGACGCCCGCTGACGATGCGCCAGCTCGGCCTGCACCGCGGCCACGTCGACCTCATGATAGTGCAGCGAGTGCAAGGTGGCGGCGGTGGGCGAGGGCACCCACGCCGTATTCGCACCGGCTCTGGGATGCGCCGACTTGGAGCGCAGCATGTCCGCCATGCGATCCGGCATGGCCCACATGCCCTTGCCGATCTGGGCGTGGCCGCGCAAGCCGCAGGCAAGTCCGATGTCCACGTTCCGACGCTCGTAGGCGTCGAGCCAGATGGCCGACTTCAATTCGGCCTTCCGGGGCACGGCGGCGGCTTCCATGGACGTATGGATCTCGTCGCCCGTGCGATCGAGGAAGCCGGTGTTGATGAACGCGACGCGCTCCTTCGCTGCGCGGATGCATTCCATCAGATTGACGCTGGTACGGCGTTCCTCGTCCATGATCCCGATTTTCAAGGTGTGCCGTCCGAGGCCGAGCATGTCCTCCACCGCGCCGAACAACTCGCCGGCGAAGGCGACTTCTTCCGGACCGTGCATCTTGGGTTTGACGATGTACACGGAGCCGGTGCGCGAATTACGCCGGACGCCGGCGCCCCGCAGGTCGTGCAGGGCGATCAGCGCGGTCACCGCGGCGTCGATGAACGTCTCCGGGACCGGCGCGCCCTGCTGCGTGACGATGTCGGTCAGCATGTGGTGAGCGACGTTGCGCACGAGCATGAGACTGCGTCCGGGCAGCACCAACTCCGCGCCGGCGGGGGTGCGATAGCGACGATCGCCCTCGAGCCGTCGCGTCACGGTCCTGCCGCCCTTGGCGAGCTGCGCCTGCAGCGTGCCCTTCATCAGTCCCAGCCAATTGCGGTACACCAGCACCTTGTCGTCGGCGCTCACGGCGGCCACCGAATCCTCGCAGTCCTGGATGGTGGTGATGGCCGATTCCAGCACCACGTCACTGATGCCGGCCGGGTCATCGCGCCCGATGAGATGGTGTCGATCGATGCGCACCTCGACGTGGAGACCGTGGTGCCGCAGCAGGATGACGTCCGGTGCCGCCGGATCACCTCCATATCCCGCCAGGGCCGTGGGATGGCGCAGAGCCGCGACCCCCCCGGGCAGCTGCACCTCCAAGCCGTTCGCCGTCACCGCGTAGCGTGTTGCATCGCGGTGAGAACCCGCGTCCAGGGGAAAGGTCTCGTCCAGGAAATGCCGCGCGAAGGCGATCACCCGCGCGCCGCGCTGCGGGTTGTAGCCGTCCCCGCGTACCGCGCCGCCGTCCTCGGCGATGACGTCCGTACCGTAGAGCGCGTCGTACAGACTACCCCAGCGCGCGTTGGCGGCGTTCAAGGCATAGCGGGCGTTGTTGACCGGTACCACCAACTGCGGCCCGGCGAGCCGGGCGATTTCATCGTCCACGTTCGCCGTGCTGACCTCGAACGGCGATCCCTCGGGAACCAGGTAGCCGATGTCCACCAGGAATTCCCGATAGCGCGCCGGATCGAAACCGGCACCCGCATGCGCCCGATGCCAGTCGTCGATCAACGACTGCAGCCGGTCGCGCTTGGACAGTAACACCGCATTGCGCGGCGCCAACCGGTCGACCAGGCCGGCAAAGCCGGTCCAGAAGCTCGCGCGGTCGACTTCGGTGCCCGGCAGGGCCTCCTGGTTGACGAAATCGTACAGCGCTCGATCGACGAGCAGCTGCTCGACCTTGACGGTGGGTCTCATCGGGATTCCTGAAACGGGTGGCCGCCGCATTATAGCGAAGGGGCCGGGGCGGCGTCGCCGACCCGTCGCAGCCGTGCCGACCCATCGCAGCCCGGCGGCCACAAGCCGTTCGATCCTTGGCGGAGGATCAGTTGATGGCGACGGACTTCAGGGCCACGGCATCCACGAAGGGGCACCCCTCGGGCATCCTGCCGCTCTCGACGATGAACCGGCGCAAGGACTCGGCAGCCAGACTTCGCGGCTCCGAACCGATTTTCACCACATGCCATGCACGCAGCAGGGGCAGACCGACGACGTCCAGGACGACGAGCAGGGCGTCTCGAAGTTCCAAGTCGGCGCTCTGCAGGGACAGGAATGCCAATCCCATGTTGGCGATCACGGCATGCTTGATCGACTCGTTATTGGCCAGTTCCACCAGGGGTCGCGGTGCCACCCCCGCCGTGGCGAAAAACCTATCCATCGCCGCCCGGGTGCCGGATCCGATCTCGCGCACGATGAACTCGAAGTCGCCGAGCGTGTGCGCGGAGATACTGCGTTCCCGCGCAAGGGCGTGCTCCGGCGCGGCGATGATTCCCAAGGACTGCGATTTCAGGAGTTCGGAGCAGGCATCGATGCCCTGAGGAGGCTGACCCATGATTGCAAAGTCGATTTCGTCGCCGGTCAGCTTCTTCAGCAGCTGTTCCCGATTCGCAACGCACACCCGCATCTCGATCGAGGGATGCAGCGCATGAAAATCCGCCAGCAGCCGCGGCACGAAACAGGTGGCGTTGCCGACCATGCCCACGGATACGGTGCCCGTTTCCCGGCCTCGCAGGCGGTCCAACGTGTCCTCGGCGGATTTCAAGGCGAGAAAGGCCTTATTCACGTCCACCAGCAGCATCTCGCCGGCCGGCGTCAAGGACGACGATCTCCCGGCACGTCCGAACAGGGGGAGGCCCACGGACTGCTCGAGCTCTTTGATCTGCAGGGAGACGGCGGAGGGCGTCAGATGCAGTTCGGCGGCGGCGCGTGAAAAGCTTCGACAGCGAGCCACCACTGAGAACGCTCTCAACTGCCGCAGCGTTGCGCCTCTCACCCATCCCCCCCGTCCGCTGTGGCGGCTTCAGGAAGCCGATCGCGCAGCGCTAATCTCTCGTGTTTTCCGAACGTGCAACGGATGGGCGCGCCGTCGGGGCAGCGGTCGCCGCCATGACACATGCCGATCCCTGACACATGTCCCGATATTGCGCTCAGCTCGGCGGGATCGCAAGGCCATGTTGCCCGCGCAGCCGGCGATTTTCGCAATGGTCATCGTGCACCGCATCAAGGCTCCGGTGTGACGACAATCTCAAAAAAACCTACATGATTAAGTCAGTTTGGCGTACGCCGAATGCGATCTCGCGCGTTACCCTGTATGCCATTCCATCACATCGAGCGTCGACATGGGCGACAAACAGGCTTGTCGGTCAGCACGGCTTTTCGAAATCGAACCGCAGACTTATCGAAGTCATCGCGATGGAGCATCTTTTTCCTTCCAACACGCGCTGAACCGCCACCCGGCACTGGCCATGGATTCCCTGGCGGATCTTGCGAGCCGGTACGAAGCGTTTCCGGCCGATTATTACGTTGCCGACAGCGCCGGCAAGCCCGGGTTGTTCTTCGACTCCGATGCCAGTGTGGCCCTTGGGCCGAACCAGGCATTGGACAGCCTGAGCAAGGCGGGACGCCGGCTCCTGCTGAAACGGCCTGAAAAACACGATCCGCGCTTCCGGTTGTTGCTCGACGAGCTGCTGGCGAAGGTCGGCAAGCTTCACGAGCCCGCCGATGGTTTCGTGCGTGTCGAATCCGCCATATTCATCAGTGCCGCCGCGGCCATCACGCCGTTTCACTTCGACCCGGAGACGGCGCTGTTCATGCAGATTGCCGGCGACAAGGAGTACCACGTGTTCCCGCCGCGGGTTATCGAGGAACGCAATCTGGAAGATTTTTATGCCAAGGGCCTCGTCAGCGTCGGTCCTTTCGATTTGGAACGATGCGATCCCGCGCAGGAGATGGTCTATCAGCTCCGGCCGGGCGACGGTTTTTACCAGCCGCAAAACGCGCCCCACTGGGTTCGTACGAAGGAGACGCTGTCGATCTCTTATTCCGTCGTGTTCGAGACCGTAAAATCTCGCGCGCTGGGCCACACCCGGGCCTTCAACAGCTATATCCGAAAAATGGGGGTCCACCCCTCGACTGTGGGTCGCCGACCGTTGGTCGATGCCATCAAGGCCATGCCCATGCCATTGGTGACCCGGTCCAGGAAACGCGTGACGCGGTTCATTTCCCACTCGTAGCGTCGGGCGAATTTCCAGGCGAGAGGCTCGCGGCATACGTGGCGACCGCGGCGATCTGTTCCTCCGTGAGGGCCGCCGAGACCTGGTTCATGATGGCGCTGTTGCGCTGCATCCACCGATAGTAATGCACCTGAAGGTTCAGATAGCCGGGGTGCTGACCGGCCAGCCGGGGGATGGCCTGCTTGCTCTTCCCCTCCCCGTGGAGCCCGTGGCAATTCGCGCAATTGACGGCACCATTCTCCAGCTGTAGCGGATTTTCGTAGATTTCCTTCCCCTTCTGCGCCAGGGTAGCGTCCGGCACGGGAGGCGAGGGCGCGGCCGGCTGGCTGGCAAAATACCGGGCGACGCCTTCGATCTGCTCGTCGGAAAGACCTCGGGCGATTCCCCACATGAAAGCTCGGGCATGCGGGTCGCTCCGATCCCGCTGCCGCAACTTCTTCAACTGGGCCTCGAGGTAGGTTTGCTGCTGTGCGGCAAGAATGGGAAACAGCGCGGAGATGCTGATGCCGTTGCCCGTGACACCGTGACACTTCGAACACGCATTGCTGACGAGCTGACGGGCATCGTTGACGAGCGACGCATCCGGCGGCACGACGATGAACGCGTCGGCGGCGGGGGCGGGACGGCCCACCAGAAAGCCAAGCACGAGCACGGCGGCGATGAGCGACGGTTTCTCGAGCCTGGCCATCAGTAGTCCATCCATAGTCCCAGCACCCAGGTATTGTTGTCGGAGGCTTTGACATTGGGGAAGCCGGGCGAATTGGGAAAGTTGGCGTGATTCAGATTGAAAGGGCTCTGGTTGTTGGCCACCACCTGGTAAGCATCGTATTGCAGGATCAACCTGAAGTTCAGCCAGGGAACGTAATCGAGCTCGAAAGTCTCGTATTGATTCGCCGGCGAACCGTTCCCCCCATTCGAGAGCGGGTCGTACGTGCCTTTCGTCCGCGTGAAGCTCACGAGGCCGCCATAGCGACGAGTGCGGAAATACTCACCGGTGACCAGGAACTGCGTCAGCGTGTCCGTCGGGTTGGTGTAAATCGGCGACGACGCACCGGTGAAGGTGGCCGCGACGAGCTGATTGCTGTTCTGTTGCCGCTCGTGGGTGACGTGACCCAAAAAACTGAAGATATTTTGCTGTCCGTTGTACTGATACTGCCAATCGACGCTGAGATCGGTATAACGATTGACGGCGCCCGGGTTGAAGGTCTGCGCGGGCGTGTAGGTATTGCCGGACAACGCCGCTGCAGCCTGTTGTTGCGCGGAGATGTAGCCCACCGACGGAATCCAGTTGACGTACAAGGCGCTCGCGCCGATCTCCGCGGAGTGATAACCCCAGTCGCGCTCGTACGCGAGACGCGCGTATGGAGCGAATCGATCGACGGCCCCACCATTGGCGGCAAGACTGCCGCTGTCGACGGTGGGTGAATTGCCGCCGGCGACGGCGGAGTGATAGGCCGTCAGTTCGAAGTACAGCGAGTCGTTGTAAAACGCGTAGGCGCC
>CAZZXZ010000154.1:0-7387 GCA_964658135.1 uncultured Acetobacteraceae bacterium
CGAGGATTTCGTCTACGAGGGCTATAACGGCGTGATGTGCGTCGAGGCCGGGGGGCCGCCCGCCGGTACCGGGTGTGGCGGCTATGTGGTCGGTCAGACGGTCAAGCTGCTCAAGGAACATCATCTGTTGGAGGATACCGACGTGGTGATTTTCGACGTGTTGGGCGACGTGGTTTGCGGCGGCTTTGCCGCACCGTTGCAGCACGCCGACCGGGCGCTCATCGTCACGGCCAACGATTTCGATTCCATTTTCGCCATGAATCGCATCGTCGCGGCAATTCAAGCCAAATCGAAAAACTATGCGGTGCGGCTCGGCGGCGTGATCGCGAATCGCAGCGCCGGTACCGATCAAATCGACAAATTCAACAACAAGGTCGGGTTGAAAACCATGGCCCGTTTCCCGGACCTGGACGTCATCCGGCGTAGCCGCTTGAAGAAGGCCACCTTGTTTGAAATGGAAAGCTCGCCGGAATTGACTGCGGTGCAGGAGGAGTACATGCGCCTCGCCCAGTCACTTTGGGACGGCACCGATCCGCTCATTGCCGAGTCCATGAAAGACCGGGACATTTTCGACCTGCTGGGATTCGACTGATGGCCACCGTCAGCTACCAGGAGCGGCGCGGTCAGCTGCAGACCTACTTCGACAGAACCGCCGTCGAGGCGTGGGCTCGGCTGACCTCGACGGCTCCCGTCAGCCGCATCCGCGCCACCGTACGTGCCGGACGCGACGCCATGCGGGCAACGCTGCTCGGCTTCCTGCCCGCCGATTTGCAGGCGCGCCGCGTGCTCGACGCAGGGTGCGGTACCGGGGCGCTCAGCGTGGAGGCTGCCAAACGCGGTGCCCGTGTCGTCGCCATCGACTTGTCGCCGACGCTGGTGGATCTGGCTCGGGAGCGGCTGCCCGCCCAACTGGCGCTGGGAAGCATCGACTTTCGGGTCGGCGACATGTTCGATGCCGCCTTGGGATCGTACGATCATGTCGTCGCCATGGATTCGTTGATTCATTACCCGGCAGCCGACGTGGTGCGCGTTCTCGCCGGATTCGCAGCCCGGACCGAACGCTCGATCGTGTTCACCTTCGCCCCCAAGACGCCGGCGCTTGCCGTCATGTGGACGGTGGGCCGGTTATTCCCGCGCAAGGATCGCGCGCCGGCTTTGGAACCGATTTCCGAGCGCGCACTGCGCGAGCAGATTCGCCGGGAACCCGCGCTCAAGCTGTGGCGTGTGGGGAGGACCCAACGCGTCACCAGCGGATTCTATAAATCTCAAGCCATGGAGCTCATCAGACTATGACGGGTCTCGGACAACGCCTCACAAAGAAGTGGATGCGGCTAGGCAGCGATTTTCTACCCTTTGCCGATGCGGCGAGCAGCGAACTTCCGCTGTCGCAACTGCTGCGCTTATCTCTGTTCCAGGTGTCGGTCGGGATGGCGACCGTGCTGTTGATCGGTACGCTGAACCGCGTGCTGATCGTCGAGCTGGGCGTACCCGCCTGGTTGGTGTCTTTGATGGTCGGCTTGCCGCTGGTATTCGCGCCGTTTCGCGCATTCATCGGTTTTCGCTCCGACAATCATCGGTCGGCGCTCGGTTGGCGTCGTGTGCCCTATATTTGGATCGGAACGCTGTTGCAATTCGGCGGGCTCGCCATCATGCCGTTCGCCCTGCTGATACTCTCCGGCGACACACATGGACCGCTCTGGATCGGTCAAGTCGCTTCGGCCTTCGCATTTCTCCTGGTGGGCGCCGGCTTGCAAACCACGCAAACCGCCGGACTGGCTCTCGCCACCGATTTGGCGCCCGAGGCGGTGCGGCCCAACGTCATCTCGCTGATGTACACCATGTTGTTGGTGGGCATGGTGGCTTCCGGGCTCGCGTTCGGCAAATTGCTCGCGAATTTCTCCGAACTGCGGCTCATACAAGTCATACAGGGTGCAGCCGTGGTGACCATGGGGCTCAATCTCCTGGCACTGTGGAAACAAGAAGCCCGCGGCACGGTGCGCAAGGCCCTCGTCGTCTCCAGCGTCAGATTTATCGATTCATGGCGCGAATTCACGCGCCACAGCCGTTCGATTCGCTTCTTGGTTACCGTCGGCCTCGGAACGGCCGCCTTCAACATGCAGGACATCGTTCTGGAACCCTACGGCGGCGAGATCCTGCATCTCCCGGTGGGTGCGACCACGGCGTTGACGGCCATGCTCGCCGGCGGTGCGCTCGCAGCCTACTCGTTGGCGGCGCGTTTTTTGGGTCATGGTGCCGACCCCTATCGCCTGGCGGCCTACGGCGCCGTGATGGGATTGTTCGCCTTCGCAGCCGTGCTGTTCGCGGCTCCGCTGCAATCCGCGTTGATGTTTCGGCTCGGCGTGCTGGGTATCGGCTTCGGCGGCGGATTCTTCTCGGTGGGTACCTTGGCCGGCGCGATGGCCCGCGAGCGTAACGGCGAAAGCGGCCTAGCGCTCGGCGCGTGGGGCGCCGTCCAGGCCACCAGTGCCGGTCTGGCGATCGCCTTGGGCGGCGTCGTACGCGACGGCATCACCAGCCTCGCGACTCACGGTGCGCTGGGCACGGTGCTCACGAATGCGTCGACCGGCTACAGCGCGGTGTACCAAATCGAGATCGTCTTGTTGTTCGCGACGTTGGTGGCCATCGGCCCGTTGGTTCGCTCCGGTCATCGGGCCGACGCGACCCGGCAGTCCTACGATTTGGCCGAATTTCCCAATTGAGTATTTTAATTTAAGGGGTTGTGTCAATGGATACAGGTATACACACCGGCGCCATCACCGGCTACATCGATGTCGCTCAGCTGGTGCTCTACGCATTTTGGATTTTCTTCGCGGGCCTCATTTATTACCTCCATCGAGAAGACAAGCGCGAAGGCTATCCGCTGGAATCCGATCGCTCCGGCCGGGTGGAAGTGCAGGGCTTCCCGCGCGTGCCGGCGCCTAAGACATTCAGGATCGCCGGCGGCGGATTGGTCTATGCGCCGCGCATCGAACGTGACACCCGGAAAATTCTCGCCGAACCTCTGGGCCCCTACCTCGGGGCGCCGTTGGTGCCTACCGGTAATCCCATGATCGATGCCGTGGGACCCGCATCCTACGCCGAGCGCGCCAACCACCCGGATTTTTTGGTCGATGGCACACCGATCATCGTACCAGCCCGTCTGGCGCCGGAATTCACGATCGCAGGCAAGGATCCTGACCCACGGGGCATGCAGGTGTTCGGTGCCGATCGGGTCTTGGGCGGCACCGTGACGGATATCTGGGTGGACCGTGCTGAAGCGCAGATTCGGTATCTCGAGGTGAGCCCAAGCGCGGCAAATACCGGCGCTGCGGCCGGCCACGTGCTGCTCCCCATCACCTACGTACGATTCGACGCCGGTCGGCGCCGTGTCAACGTTAAGTCCATTCTCGGTTCGCAGTTCGCCACCGTGCCGACGACGGCGACGCTCGATCAGGTGACGCGACGCGAAGAGGATCGCATCATGGCCTATTATTCGGGCGGTACGCTGTACGCGACGCCCGCTCGCTCGGAGCCGCTGCTATGAGTCACGATGATTTCGCTTTCGAGCCCACGCCGGGCTTACCCGCCCCGTTGCCGCGCGGCGAAACGCTGTTGTGGCAAGGAACTCCCGATTGGAAGTCGTTCGCCATCCGTGCCTACCACGTGCGCAAGGTCGGAGTGTATTTCCTGGCGCTCCTCGCCTGCAGCGTCCTCTACGGCGTCGTCAACTCGCATGCCGTGCACGACGTCCTCGTGTCGTGCGTCATGTTGATCGTGTTGGGCAGTATCGCCATGGGAGTATTGGCCACCCTCGCCTATTTCTCGAGCCGTTCGACCGTTTACAGCATCACCAGCCGACGCGTGTTGATCCGCCATGGTATCGCCGTGCCCATGACCATGGATGTCCCGCTGAAGCTGATCGATGGCGCGGCGTTGAAGGTTTTCGACGATGGCACGGGCGACATCGCACTCGCGGTTCCGAAAAATCAGCGGGTGGGCTATCTCATCACCTGGCCGCATCTGCGGCCGGGCTATCTCACCCGCCCACAGCCAAGCTTTCGAACGGTGCCGGGTGCGGCGCGGGCAGCGGATATATTGAGCGCGGCCTTGGCGCTCGACGCCGGCGCGGGCGCGGCAGTGACACTCGACGTCGGCGCAACCACTCCGGCACGTCCGACGTCGCTTCCGCCTACCGGGACCCGAGCCGTGAATCCGCGCTCCGCGGCAACCGCGTGAGCGTGCGAGCCAGGGCCATGCCGGTGCACGACAACAAGATACCGCGTGGACTCCTGTTCGGTGCAGGCGGGCTGGTGGGGGCATCGCTTCTACTGGTCATCGGCGCACGACTCACCGGCTTTCGTCCGGCCGAACCTCCCGTAAGTGCCGTGGTGGAACGCGCCGATCTGCGCTTCGTTGATCGCAGCGATGGTGCCGTGTTGATCTATTCGGCCGCCGGCGATCGATTGGTGGACACCTTGCCACCCGGAACCAATGGTTTCGTCCGCGGCGTCATGCGCGGCTTGGTCCGCGAGCGCAACGCAGACAAAATCGGCACGCTGCCACCCTTTCGCCTGACGCGCTGGGCGGATGGGCGATTGTCGCTGGATGATCCGTCCACCGGCCGCCATGTGGACTTGGAAGTGTTCGGGCCCACCAATGCCGGTGCCTTCGCGGATATATTGATCGCCGGCGACAAAGGGGATAAGTCATGATCGACGAAGTCAGCTGCATCAGTTCCGGTGGCGCCGCCACCCGCAAGGCCGAAGCGAATACGTTACTGAGCCCTCGGTTCTACAAGACCGACTATGCGGCGCTCGAGCGGCTCGACGTGAGCGGGGTACGCGGCGAATGGGACCGCATGATGAGCGAGTTCAAACGGGATGTGAACCGCGATCATTTCGAACGCACGCCCGAGTTCGATGCCGAAGTGAAGAAGCTGCCGGCCGACCTCCACCAGGAATTTCTCGACTTCCTCATCAGTTCGGTCACCGCCGAGTTTTCCGGCTGTGTGTTGTACAGCGAAATCAGGAAACGGGTCGCGAATCCCGACATGCGCGACCTGATGGGGTTCATGGCGCGGGATGAGGCGCGCCATGCAGGATTCATCAACCAGGCGCTGAAAGATTTCGGCGTGGGAGTGGATCTCGGATTCCTGCGCCGCGACAAGAAGTACACGCATTTTCGGCCGAAGTTCATTTACTACGCGACCTACCTGTCGGAAAAAATAGGGTACGCGCGCTACATCACCATTTTCCGCCATCTGGAAAAGCATCCGGAGAATCGCTTCCATCCGATTTTTCGGTGGTTCGAGCGGTGGTGCAACGATGAATTCCGTCACGGCGAAGCGTTCGCACTCATCATGCGCGCGAATCCCGCTCTGCTGCGCGGGCACAACAAGCTGTGGATCCGTTTCTTTTTGCTGGCCGTGTTCGCCACCATGTACGTTCGCGATCATGATCGTCCCCTGATGCACGCGGCCTTCGATATGGACCCCACCGACTACGATTTCACCGTGTTTCGCATAACCAGCGAGATTTCCAAACAGGTATTCCCGCTGTCCCTGGATCTCGACAATCCAAAATTCCGCGACGGACTGGAGCGTCTGCGAAAAATCTCGGTGAGAAATGCTGCCGCGAAGCGCCGTGGCGGCGTGTGGGGTGCAATGCAGCGAGTCGGTCTGATGACTGCCGCAGCGGCGACTTTCGTCCGCTTGTACACCCTCCCCGTTCAGCGCCACGCCTTGCCCGAGCAGGTGTGCATGGCTCCCGCTTGGTAGGCAATGCACGCTATCGGGAGCCCGCACGTCCATGAAAGAATTTGCCGCACCAGCTTTCTATACCGTGCTGGTTTGGTGGTTCACGACGGGGATCATCTTGTTTCTGGACGGTTTACGGCGTACGACCTTCCGCTGGAGCATGCTCGGGGCGACCGTCGTTCTCGGCGGCGCAGCCTATGCGGTGCACAGCAGCGCATCCGACCCCAGCATGCACGGTGCCTATCTGGCGTTCACCGCCGCCATCCTGATCTGGGGTTGGTTGGAAATGAGTTTTTTGATGGGATTCATCACCGGGACACGCAAACACGGCTGCGGTGAGCGGTGCTCGGGATGGTCGCGCTTCGTGCATGCCACCGAAGCCATCATTTACAACGAGCTGGCGACGCTTGCCGGCGCCGCTGCCATCGCAGCGGCGACCTGGAACAGCCCGAACCGCGTCGCCTTGTGGACCTACCTGGTGCTTTGGGCGATGCGAGTGAGCGCGAAATTGAACCTATTCCTGGGCGTGCCCAACATCGGGGATAAGTTTCTCCCGGCGCACTTGGAGTACTTGAAAGGTTTTTTCCGCAAGCGCGCGATGAATTTTCTATTCCCATTCTCAGTGGGTGTCTCGACCGTGGTCACCGTCGGTCTCGCGAAGAAATTTCTCATCGCCACCGCGCCTTTCGAGACCACTTCCTATGCGTTGTTGACCAGCTTGCTCGCGTTGGCCGTCATCGAGCATTGGTTCATGGTCATTCCCCTGCCGAGCGAGCGGCTGTGGAATTGGGCGCTACGGTCCAGCGATTGAGCCGCGGACAGCCAGTCGAAGTCAATTCGCGTTCGAGCGCATGGTGTCTATCAACAAGTCGGCGGCGCGCACGCCGTCGAGGACGCTGCTGCAACCGGCATCCGCCGCAATGTCGAGATAGGCGCGAGGCTGTTCGAAAAAAGTCCGACCGTCCACGATGATGGTCAAGCCCGGATTCAGCGAGGCCGCATGTGCCAGGCGGATCGTCGTCAACATGCCGGGAAGTTGATGGTCCCGGCGCAACGCACCGCTCAGCGAGAGTTCCAAGACATCGAACCAGCGGCGGTGCACCAAATCGCACACGCCTTGATCGTTGGTGGGATATTCGCAGGTCACATCCCATCCCCCGCGCAAGAAAAGCTCGGACGACATGGCAATTCCCGCGCGATGCAGCTCCCCCGGTTGCGGCGACATTAGCACGGAGCGCACACCGTGCAGTGCAGACACGGGCGTCAGCGTCACGCCGAGCCGCCGCACCTCGATCTGCAGCTTCGCCAAGGCCAGAGTGAGTTCAAAATCATTGCAGAGATCGTCGGTCCATAACTGACCCAACATGCGCTGTGCCGGCTCGAAAACCTCGCCGTACAGGCAATCGACGCTGGCACCCAATGCCAATAGTGCATCCACATGTCGCGCAATATGATCCGACTGCGCAGACATTAAAATACGTGCCAGCTGGGCGCCCGTGTCCTTCGACGCATGCCAACGAGCCGGCGCCACCAGGGTCGATGTGCCGTGAAGCGCGCCTAAGCGCGGCACGACGAATTCCGATAGGAGCTCGCGCCAGGCGGTTTCCGTGAGTACGGCCGGCCGGCCGAACA
>CAZZXZ010000155.1:0-6758 GCA_964658135.1 uncultured Acetobacteraceae bacterium
AGGTGGTCCACTTTTACCCCGACGGGGTGGGTCACATTACAATCGGCGCTAACAGCGGTACCGGTAGTACCAGATCTTGGCGCCCGTCGGTCGAACACGGAGTTCGAATCCCATTAACCCGACGTCGTTGAGGAATTGATCGCGCTGTTTAGGGCAGGCGGAAACGACTACGTTTTGGGTGTGTTTTGTGCGCATGAGCTTGGGTGAGCCGAGATTACGGGTGACTCAATAGGGTGAAAAGCTCAGCGAATCAGGGCGTAGAAGGGCAAACGTGGTCGTAGATGTAAATTAGGGAATTCAGCGGGTTACGAATTATTTTGCGCAAGATCAGTGAGTTGAAAAAGCGCTTCGAGAATTTTTGGGACGTAGATGTCGCAGGTTCGAATCCTGTCTCCCCGACCAATAAAAACAACTAGTTACGCGTCGGCGCCGAGATTCGGCAAGTTCGTTTTAATGCCTGCTGACTTGCTGGTGACTCAGGCACAGCCGTGACATCTTTCGTCAGGTACAGGCCCTGGCTGGCCAGCTTGGCGATGGTCAGATCGGCGCTCCGCGGTTGATTGTTGGCGGTGACGGCGACGATGGCGCCCATCGGCAATTCCATGCCATCGGTACTGGCGGTGAGGTAGTGCGCCCGGCCGTCGATGCCGTCGACCATGAGGTACCGCCGGTCTTGATGCTCATCGGCCAGGCCTTCGGCGGCGATCCGGCCCACGCTCGCCGCACGCGCCCCCGGACGGTCCCACGATTTCGAAGTCACGCCGCTCCTTCGCGAAAGTCCGCTGCAGGGTGCGGATGATGTCGCCGGGGCACCGCCGCACGTCGATCAGCTTTGAGGTCAGCGAACGGACCTTCGGTATGGATGGGACGGATCTCGACGAGCTGAAGATGTTGAACGAGAAGAAGTGCACGCGCGGCGATGTTCTCGGCGACTCGATTCGTGAGTTGATCTACGAGTACGATTTCGGTGATAGCTGGCGACATCAGATCGCTGTGACTCCGGTTGCCAAACCAAGATCCGATTGGTCCTATCCGCTCTGCGTCGCCGGCGCTGGAGCCGTACCGCCCGAAGATGTCGGCGGCGTACACGGGTACGAAGAGTTCTTGTCCGCCATCAATGATCCGAAGCACGAAGAGCACAACAGAATGTTGGAATGGATCGGCGGAGCATTTGACCCCGCAGGATTCGATCTGAACGAGATCAACCGAACCCTGCGAATTGCCCCTCGACCATACGGAAAACCCCACTCCGATGGCTGACTTCCTCCCACCATATGGCGGTTGCCGCAAGCACACGGTTTGGTTGCCGGTCCCGTCCGTCCGACTTCGGTATTCACAATCCGTACTGCGTCTGCCCGGTACGTCTCTCTTTGGAGTCAGCATCGCAAACTTTCCGGATGCAAAAAGTATGCGTATATTCCGGAATTGCACGTAGCAGTTGGGGACCGCCCGCTATGAAAATCCCTATATGAGCGGCAGCATGCCCCTTTCAGAGTCGAAATGTCCGAGCTGTGGAGCAGTCCAGCGTGGCCGTTATTGCATCGACTGCGGCGAAAAATTCATCTCGCATGAAGATTTTGAACTGAAACAATTTTTGTTCGAACATCTGCCGGAAGAATTTCTGCATGTAGACGGCAAGCTCCCGAGAACCTTGCACCTTTTGATGATGCAGCCGGGTGCACTCGCCAAGAACTACGTTGCGGGACGGCGCCAGCCGTTCGTCAGCCCTCTTCGCATTTACATCATGGCGTTTCTACTGCAGGTGGTGATCGGCGCGGCGCTCCAAGGCCATGGCACCTCGATAGTTGAACGCGTTCAGGCGTCTGATTCGTTCGGCCTTCTCTCTGAGCTCATGAAATCACGCTCGAACGTCGATTGGCAAAGCCCGGAGATAACCGCACACGTGCGCGAGCTTGGTCATTGGTTGAGCGAACTGGCCACTTTGTTAATTTTCATGGTTGTCGCCTGTGTCCAAAAGCTGATTTTTTTCAGACTCCACCGCCGCTACCTTGAGCATGTCGCGCTCGCTCTCAATGTTGCATCTTTTTTCATGGTCGCCCTCATCGTTTGCAAGCTTCTGGTTTGGGCTGTCGATCGACACCGGCTTGCAACCCTTGATACCCAGGGTCAATCCCTGATCGCCATGACGGCGCTGCCGGTCTACTGGTGCCTGGCGATTCGTCGCTTCTACGAACTCAAGCTTCTTCCCTCGGCAGTCGCGGCCGTCGTCATTACCTTGGCCAACACAGTTATCGCTGTAGGTCTCAACACCGTCGTTTATGCCCTCCTGATTGAATCGGCTTAGGGACGACGGCGCTTACTCAAGCGCGGGGGCATGTCCGCCGTGTGCGCAACCTCAGACATGAGCAGGCGGTTCAACGGTCAACGAGTGTCTGCGGCGGCGCGGGGCGCTCTATCCGGTGAAAGCCGCACCCGAACCCCCAAGCCCGGGCAATTAATGGGCCGCGCTTTGGTCCCTGCTGACGACGAAGTCGCCAGACCGGGGGCCTGACGCGACCACCCAACCGGGCTTCAAGTTAAGGGTGAAGCCGTCGCCGTGGAATGTCACCGGGTCGAAACCGGCCGAGGACAGCGTAGCCACCTTGAGTTGGTTGCGAATAAGTACCCCACCGTGGTCGACTATGAGCGCGCCCCAGTCGTCCTGTAAATTCATTGCCGGATAGACGGTACCCAAATCATCCAGCGGCACCAGGCTTGCTGGCTTGAATTGAAAACTCGAATTCGCCAGCGGCAAGGTCAGCACGGGGCCCTCTACGAGCCTGGCCCGGTAGCTGGCCCGCAGCGAGCGTTTCTCCTGCTCGCGTGCAACTTCGCTTGCGCGCAATATTCCACCGCCATCGTACAAGGCCTCAGCCTTTTGCAGACGCGAAAAGTCCGGCGGCGGCAAGTTCAGCGCGCTGCCTAGGCGCTGATCCAAGCGCATGGCCAGCGGGTTGTGTGAAAAGTCGTTCAACCAGTTGGGAGCAGCCCGATCCAGGAGCAGGCCATACGCAGGACCTGTCGCATAGGCAAACGACCGCACCAAGCTCGGCGCATCGGTGTATGTCGAAAGGTCACGAAGAGCGTAGCGGACGCGATCCATGGGGGTAAACAAGCCGACTCGAACCCCGGTGTACTCCGCCACACCCTCATTGGATTCCTGCGCTGCTTCGTTGCTCGCTGCACTGGGAAACAAGCGGTAGCGTTCGGCACGAAACAGAAGTGCATCGCCGATGGCGGCACGCCGCGACGAGGGTGTCGTTCCGCACCGACGCCATCACGTTCGCTGCCCACCAACGGTCGATGCGACAGCTTCACCGACGGGTCCTATTCGTCGAGCTGCCAGCGAACGAACTTCGCCAGGTCGTCAGTCGACGAATACAGGCCTCAGGCCGCGCCGGCACTCAGGCGCCGGCGGCACCCGCCAGCGCACCCAGCACGACGACGAGCAACGGCGGTGCGCGACACGCCAGCAGCAGGACGATGCCGCCCAGCACCACCGAGAGGTCGAGGGCGGATCGCACCGCACCGACCCACAGCGGGTCGTACAGAGCCGCGCCCAGCAGTCCCACCACGGCGGCATTGATGCCGCGCATGGTGGCCTGGGCGCCGGGGCGCCGGCGAAACGCGTCCCAGAACGGCAGTGTCCCGACGAGAATCAGCATGCCCGGCAGAAAGATGGCCACCAGCCCGAGAATCGCCCCGGCGACGCCGTGAGCCGGCAGCATGACCGCCGCACCGAGGTAGGCGGCAAACGTGAACAAGGGTCCGGGTACGGCTTGTGCCGCGCCGTATCCGGCCAGAAAGGTATTCCCATCCACCCAGCCGGGCGTCACGAACGCTTCGTTCAGCAGCGGCAGGACGACGTGTCCGCCGCCGAAAACCAGAGCCCCGGAACGATAGAACGCCTGGAAGAGCTCGATGCCTCGCCATGGCCCGTGCAGCGCGGACGGTACGATCAGGCACGCCAAAAAAACCGCGAGGGCGCCCGCTGCCATGCGGCGCGACACGCCGATGCGCAACGTGCCGGCCGCGGCGACCCCCGCCGCCCGGCACAGCCAGAAACCCGCCATCCCGCTCAGCAAGATCGTTCCCAGCTGAGCGACCGGCGAGGCGCCGTACCACGTCGCGAACGCCGCGGCGACGGCGATGCCCGCGCGCGTGCGGTCCGTGCAGAAAACGCGGCTCATGCCCCACACCGCCTGGGCGACGATCGCCACGGCGACCAGCTCGAGCCCATGGAGCAGGCCGGCGCCCACGGGATTGCCGAACCAGCCCGCGCCGAAGGCGAACGCCGTGAGCAGGATGGCGGATGGCAGCGTGAACCCCATCCACGCCAGGGCGGCTCCCGGGTATCCCGCGCGCAGCAGGCCCAGTGTGAATCCAACCTGGCTGCTCGCGGGACCGGGAAGGAATTGGCACAGCGCCACGAGATCGCCGTAGGTCCCCTCGTCGACCCAGCGGCGGCGCACCACGAGTTCTTCACGGAAATAGCCGATGTGGGCGACCGGCCCGCCGAACGAAGTCAGTCCCAGCCTGAGAAAGACCAAGAGCACCTCGAGCGCGGACCGTTCACGCATGGCAAGACGGAGCCGCGATGCGCCGCGATGGCCGCTGGCGGCCGGGGTGCGTGATGTGGTTGCCGACCGGTGGCCTCGGCCCGGCGGATGCGCGCCGGGATGGCGGCCGTTCAGCGATTCGCCTGCATCCGATCGCGCGCCGTCGGCAGCCAGATCTGAACCCGCTGCACCTTGCCGGATTCGTGCGGGCGTCCCGGCTGCGCGATGGCGACATAGAAATAATCACGCTGCGATCGACCCGAGTCCGGCAGCAGTTTCACGTAGAAGCGGGTCGAGCGTTGATCCGGCGCGAAGGTCTGGATGGCCTTCGGTTGATGCACGTAATCGACATCCCGTTTCGCGGTGGCAGGCTCCGTCCACCACGCAAAGTCCGCCCGGGTCCGCAGTTGATCACGGTGCACCCGGATTTCGACGAAATGATCGCCGATGCTCAACCGATACCCGTCGACCGAGATCACCGCGGGCGCCGCCGCTCGTCGCGCCGGGGGTTTGGCCTCGACGCCGGCCGCGGCCGCGTTTTCCGCCGCAGGGCGCACGCTCGCCACCGCGTCGGCCGGCGGCGGCCCCGGCGCAGGCACGAGCGCAGGTGCCGCAGACTCCGGCGTTCGCGCCGCGGCCGGCGCCCGGTCGAGCCCCGATGCTGCTTCGCCGCCGGATCGTCCCCGCGACGTCTCATGCAACAGCGCAATGCACGACGCCACGATCACCAACGCCCCCATCCAAACGGCAGCGCCGGCGCGCAGCCGCGGCCGCGCCACCTCCTTGGCGGCGAGTTCATTCAACGGCGTGGTCGCTGCCTTTTCCGCGGTTGCATGCGTCAGGCCGCGCATGAAGGCAGGCACGCCCATGGATCGCCCGGCGCGATGGAAAGAAAGTCCGCGCTGCAACGTCTTCCATTGTCGGCCGGTCAGGCCGTGGGGCCGGCAGGCCTTGATGCCGAAAAGACGTGCCTCGGTGGCAGGCCTCCCGGCGAACGGGTGGGTGCCGCCGAGCAGTTCATGACAGATGCACGCCAGCGCATACAGGTCGTCGCCGACATCGGCAGGCCGTCCCTCCAGGATTTCGCAGCTCGCATAGGCCGGCGTACCCGTCACGGAGGCCCGCTCGTCCGGTTGTGCGCAGGCCATCAGACGCGCCGCGCCGAAATCGAGGATGCGAAGCTGGCCATCGCGCGTGATGAGAATGTTCCGTGGCTTCAAATCGCCGTGCACCACGCCGTTCTTGTGGGCGTGTGCCAGTCCTGCGCCGAGTTGCCGGATGAGCTGCAGCGCCTGCGCGCGTTGCATGGCCGCGGGGCGCATCCGTGCCAGGACGTCGGCCAGCAGTTCTCCCTCCAGCAGCTCCATCGTGAAGAACACGACGTCGCCATCCCGGTCGAGTTCGAACACGTTGACGATGTTCTGGTGGGACAACACCTGGGCACAATGCAGCTCGCGCCGCAGATCGCTGATCCGCTGCGCCGTGCAGTCGCCGCCGGTGTGCAGAACCTTCAGGGCGACGTACTGCTCGGACTGGGGGAGCGACGACCGGTAGCGATCGAGCACGCGAAACACCGTACCCCGACCGCCAGATCCCAGGCGATCCTGGATGACATAACGATCCCGCAGAACGCGCCCGACCTCGATGCTGCCCGCGGCGTCGGAGTATCGCGACCCGCGCGATTTGCACCGGGGATTGAGTTCCACCGTCGCGCCGTCCGCCGCAGGAATCGAGGGCGTCAGCACCCGAAAGCCTCGCCGACGCACCCCGCGTCGTCGCGCCGGAACCGGTTCACACCGCCGGCACTGTCTCCCGCCACCCTGCCATGTTCCTGGCTCGCGGCAATCTCGATGGGGCGCATTTCTCTCGTCGCCTGTGCAATTGGCCGTAAAATATCATGCCCGGAACCGCCGCCGGTGTATGTCAGAAGATCCCATAAACAAGACTTTCGTCCCGAACTGCCGGGGTGCGCGGATCGATAGGCGCGCCGGCGCGCGTGGCGCGCGCCGCTCAGTTGACATAAGGATCCATCCGGCGCGCGGGTTGTTGCTATCATCGGCCGACCGAAGCAGGAGGAGACGCCGATGACCCAACGCCGCCGTTTTTCAGGACTGTTCTTCGTCGTCTGCGCTGCGCTCATGTCGCTGGCCGCCGTGACCTCCAGTCCGGCGTCGGCCGCGCCCGTCGCGCAATTTCAAC
>CAZZXZ010000156.1:0-6752 GCA_964658135.1 uncultured Acetobacteraceae bacterium
TTTCATGGTTGCCATCGACGATCGCCTTGTACATCTGCGTGCGCCCGTTGACGTCGTCGGATTTGACGGTGAGCATTTCCTGCAAGGTGTACGCGGCGCCATACGCCTCGAGCGCCCACACTTCCATCTCGCCGAAGCGCTGACCGCCGAACTGCGCCTTGCCGCCGAGCGGCTGCTGCGTGACCAGGCTGTACGGTCCCGTTGACCGCGCATGCATCTTGTCGTCGACCAGATGGTTCAACTTCAACATGTACATGTACCCGACGGTCACCGGCCGATCGAATCGTTCACCGGTACGTCCATCGTGCAGCGTGGTCTGACCCGAGGTCGGCAGGTCGGCGAGGGTGAGAAGATTCTTGATCTCCTCCTCGCTGGCGCCGTCAAACACCGGCGTCGCCATCGGCACGCCTTTCTTCAAGTTGCTCGCCAGTTCGACGACTTCGGCGTCGGTCATGCCCTTGATGTCTTCCTTTTGCCCACCGGTCTCGTTGTAGACCTGGCCGAGGAACTTGCGCAGTTCGACGATGGCATGCTGCGCTTCCAGCATCTTGCCGATCTTCGCGCCCAGGCCCTTGGCGGCCCACCCCAGATGGGTTTCCAGAATCTGCCCGATGTTCATGCGCGACGGCACGCCCAAGGGATTCAACACGATGTCCACCGGCGTGCCGTCGGCCATGTAAGGCATATCCTCGACCGGAACGATGGAGGAGATCACGCCCTTGTTGCCGTGACGACCGGCCATCTTGTCGCCGGGCTGCACGCGACGTTTGACCGCCAGGTACACCTTGACCATCTTGAGCACGCCCGGCGCCAAATCGTCGCCCGCCGTGATCTTGGCGCGCTTTTCCTCGAAACGCTTCTCGAACGTCTTGCGTTGACCCTTCAAGCGCTCCGAGACGGTCTCCAGTTGCGTGTTGGTTTCCTCGTCCTTGAAGCGAATTTCGAACCACTGCTCGCGCGGCAGATCCGACAGATAAGCTTCGTCGATCGCGCTGCCGGACTTCAGCTTCTTCGGACCCGCATCGGCCACCTTGCCGTCGATCATGCCACGCACACGCTGGAATAAATCGTCTTCCAGGATGCGTTGCTGATCGGCCAGGTCCTTGCGGACCCGCTCGAGCTCCGATTTCTCGATCGCCAGCGCGCGCGAGTCCTTCTCGACCCCGTCGCGCGTGAAGACGCGGACGTCGATCACAGTGCCGTCCATGCCGGGAGGCACGCGCAGCGAAGTATCTTTCACGTCCGATGCCTTCTCGCCGAAGATCGCGCGCAGCAACTTCTCTTCGGGCGTCAGCTGGGTTTCGCCCTTCGGCGTCACCTTGCCCACCAAAATGTCACCCGCGCGCACTTCGGCGCCGATGAAAGCGATACCCGCTTCATCGAGCTTTGCGAGGGCCGAATCGCCGACGTTCGGGATGTCGGCCGTAATTTCTTCGGGCCCGAGCTTGGTGTCGCGCGCGACGCACGTCAGTTCTTCGATGTGAATGGTCGTGAAACGATCTTCTTCGACCACCCGCTCGGAGATGAGGATCGAATCCTCGAAGTTGTAGCCGTTCCACGGCATGAAGGCCACCAACAAATTCTGACCCAGCGCGAGTTCGCCAAGGTCGGTCGACGGACCGTCGGCCAATACGTCGCCCCGGTTGATGGAATCTCCGGCACGTACCAAAGGACGCTGGTTGATGCACGTGTTCTGATTCGAGCGCGTGTACTTGGTCAGCGAGTAGATGTCGACACCGGGTTCGCCCGCCGTCGTTTCATCGTCGTTCACCCGCACCACGATGCGCGAGGCATCTACGGAGTCGACGCTGCCGCCGCGCCGGGCGACGACCGTCACTCCGGAGTCGATGGCCACCGCACGTTCCATCCCGGTACCCACCAGGGGTGTCTCCGCACGCAATGTGGGAACCGCCTGCCGCTGCATGTTCGAGCCCATGAGCGCCCGGTTCGCATCGTCATGTTCCAGGAACGGAATCAACGAGGCGGCGACCGACACGATCTGTTTTGGCGACACATCCATGAAGTCGATCTTGTCGGGCGCCGACAGTTCGAACTCGTTCTGCGTGCGGCACGAAATCAAGTCGTCGGTGAATTCGCCTTTGTCGTTCAGCGCCGCGTTCGCCTGCGCGATCACGTACTGACCTTCTTCGATGGCCGACAAATAATCGATCTGATCGCTCACCGTGCCGTTCGACACGCGCCGATACGGAGTCTCCAAGAATCCGTAATCGTTGGTGCGCGCGTAGACGGCCAGCGAATTGATGAGACCGATGTTCGGTCCTTCCGGCGTCTCGATCGGGCATACCCGGCCGTAGTGCGTCGGATGCACGTCGCGAACTTCGAATCCGGCACGCTCGCGCGTCAAGCCGCCCGGGCCCAATGCGGAGACACGGCGCTTGTGCGTGACTTCCGACAACGGATTGTTTTGATCCATGAACTGCGACAGCTGCGAGGAACCGAAGAATTCCTTGACCGCGGCCGCCACCGGCTTCGCATTGATCATTTCCTGCGGCATGATCGGCTCGCTCTCGGCGATGGTGAGACGCTCCTTGACGGCACGCTCGACGCGTACCAAACCGATGCGGAATGCGTTCTCGGCCATTTCACCGACGCTGCGGACGCGGCGATTGCCCAGATGGTCGATGTCATCCACGTGGCCATTGCCGTTGCGGATGTCGATCAAGGTCTTCATGACCTCGATGATGTCTTCCTTGCTGAGCACGCCCGACCCGGTGATTTCCTCGCGGCCCACGCGACGGTTGAACTTCATGCGGCCGACCGGCGACAAGTCGTAGCGCTCGCCGTTGAAGAACAGATTCTGAAACAGGTTTTCGGCCGCATCTTTGGTCGGCGGTTCGCCGGGACGCATCATCCGATAAATTTCGACCAACGCCTCGAGGCGGGTCTTGGTTGGATCGATGCGCAGCGTGTCCGATATGTACGGACCGCGATCCAAGTCGTTGACGTACAGCGTGCGGATTTCCGTGATGCCGTTTTCGATCAACTTGCCGACGGTAGGTACGGTCAGGATCTCGTTGGCCTTCGCCAGGATCTCGCCCGTCTCCGTGTTGACGATGTCGTGCGCGAGCACCTTGCCCTGCATGTATTCCATCGGCACCGGCAAACGCTTGACCTGCGCCTCTTCGAGTTCCTTGACGTGTCGTGCCGTGATGCGGCGGCCTTCCTCCACGACGATTTTTTTGCCCACGCGAATCTCGAAAGCCGCCGTCTCGCCGCGCAACCGCTGCGGAATGACTTCGAATTCGATTTCTTTCTTGCCGAGATAAAAGGTGTTCTTCTCGAAAAAGATGTCGAGCACCTGTTCCTCGGTGAAGCCAAGCGCCCGCAGGATGATGGTCACCGGCAGCTTGCGGCGCCGATCGATGCGCGCGAAGACGCAATCCTTCGGGTCGAACTCGAAATCGAGCCACGAGCCGCGATAGGGAATGATCCGGGCGGAGAACAATAACTTGCCCGACGAGTGAGTCTTGCCGCGGTCGTGATCGAAGAACACGCCGGGGCTGCGATGCAGCTGCGAAACGATGACACGCTCGGTGCCGTTGATGATGAACGTGCCGTTGTCGGTCATGAGGGGCAATTCGCCCAGGTACACTTCTTGTTCGCGCACGTCTTTGACGGGCTTCTTGGCGCCGCTCGCTTCCTTGTCGAGCACGACCAGGCGCACTTTGACGCGCAGCGGTGCCGCGTACGTCAGGCCGCGCAGCTGACACTCTTTGACGTCGAATACCGGTTCGCCCAGCCGATAACTTACGTACTCCAGGGTCGCATTGCCCGAATAGCTGGAAATCGGGAATACGCTGTCGAAGGCCGCATGCAGGCCGATTTCGTCGCGTTTGGATTCCGCGGTGTCCGCCTGCAAGAATCGCCGGTACGAGTCCAATTGGATCGCCAGCAGATACGGCGTTCCGAGGATGCTCGGACGCTTGCCAAAGTTCTTACGAATGCGCTTCTTTTCGGTGAAAGAATAGGCCATTAGTGCGGTCTCCAGGCGCTGACGCGCCGAATGCAACGGGACTTCCCAGGCGCCGGGCGCCGAATTGACGGGATCGCCGCGACCCCGTCCGATAACTGCTCGCCATGCGAGCACCAATTCAAATCGAAAACGCAGCCGACGGTCGCCGCCAATGCAGCGACAACCATCGGCCCGCGTAGGTCGGCCGCGGTCACTACTTGATGACAGCCTTCGCGCCGGCGGTCTCGAGCTTCGTCTTGATCGTCTCCGCATCCGCCTTCGGAATGCCTTCCTTGACGGTCGACGGGGAACCCTCGACCAAGTCCTTGGCTTCCTTCAAGCCCAATCCCGTGATCTCGCGAATGACCTTGATGACGCCCACCTTATTGGCGCCGAACTCGGTCATGGTCACCGTGAACTCGGTCTGAACTTCAGCCGCGGGCGCGGCGGCGGCGGCACCACCAGCCGCTGCAGCGGCGACGGGCGCCGCGGCGGTGACGTTGAACTTCTTTTCCATATCGGAAATCAGCTCGACCACTTCCATCACGGACATGTTGGAAATTGCGTCGAGGATCTCGTCTTTTGTAACAGCCATTATCGTCTCCAAATATAAAAAGGGGTCGCAACCCCCGAATCAGGTTTAATTCGCCGCCGCCGGTGCTTCCGTACTCTTCTTGGCTTCAAGAACGGCAGCAAGCGTTCTGACCAACTTCGAGTTGGGCGCAGCCAACGTACCAACGAACTTTGAAATCGGCGCTTGTAGCACCCCTAACAGCAACGACACCGCCTGCGCGCGCGTTGGCAATGACGCCACGCGCTCGAGGGCGTCGGGTTTGAGCAACTGCCCACCCAACGACACCAACATCGTCACCAGTTTGTCATTGCCTTTCGCGAAGTCCTTGACGATGCGCGCTGCCGCGCCCGGATCGTCGTTGGAAAACGCGAGGACAATGGGTCCTCTCAGCGCCGGAGAAATGCACTCGAACGCCGTGCCGGCAACCGCCTTGCGCGCGAGCGTGTTCTTGATCACCCGCAAATAAACGCCGCTCTTACGCGCTTTGGCGCGCAAGTCGGTCATCTGCGTTACGGTCAAGCCACGGTTCTCTGCGCCGACCACGGAGAGGGCTTTCGCCGCCACCGCGTTGACTTCTGCCACCACGACTTTCTTCTCTTCTAACTTGAGTGCCATATTTTGGTCCCCGGGTAAGAAGCGTCACACACCAGGTGAGAGCGCCGTCGCCCCACCCACCCTCGAGCACCCGCGTGCTCTTGGTGCGACCTTCACCAGGAGATACCTGATTCGGGTCCCACCATCTGCGCAGGCTTCCTCTTTAAGGACCCCGTTTGCCTTGCGGCATTGGGTCCGCCTGCGGTCTTCGACGGTGGATGCGGGAAATCCTGTGACCACCCGCGTCCCCCTTCGTCATGCACTTACGTGCAACTACAAACCCAGCGTCGACTGATCGACGGTCACGCCCGGCCCCATGGTCGAGGACAGTGTCAGCTTGCGCAGGTAGATGCCCTTCGACGTCGCCGGCTTGATCTTCTGCAGATCGGCCACCAGCGCCAGGAGATTCTCCTTCAGCGCCGCCGGCTCGAAACTGGCACGCCCGATCTGCGCGTGCACGATGCCGGCCTTGTCCGTGCGATACCGCACCTGGCCCGACTTGGCATTCTTCACGGCTTCCGCCACGTTCGGCGTGACCGTACCAACCTTGGGATTCGGCATCAGGCCGCGCGGACCCAGAATCTGGCCCAGCTGACCCACGATGCGCATCGCATCGGGGCTGGCGATCACCACGTCGAAATCGATCTGGCCGGCCTTGACCTTCTCGGCCAGGTCCTCGAAGCCGACGATGTCGGCACCGGCGGCCTTCGCCGCATCGGCATTCTTGCCCTGCGTGAACACCGCCACGCGCACCGTCTTGCCGGTGCCGTTCGGCATCACCGTCGAGCCGCGGACCTGCTGGTCCGACTTGGTGGCGTCCACGCCGAGATTGACGGAGACGTCGACCGACTCGTTGAATTTCGCAGTCGCGAATTCCTTGATGAGCTTCAGCGCCTCATCGATCGGATAGGACTTGCCCGGCGGAAGCTTCTCTTTCCAGGATTTGATTCGTTTGGCTACGGCTGGCATGTCACGCGACCTCCACGTCGACGCCCATGCTCCGGGCGCTGCCGGCAATGGTGCGCACGGCGGCTTCGAGATCGCTGGCGGTCAAATCGGGCATTTTCAATTTGGCGATGTCCTCGAGCTGCTGGCGCGAAATCCGGCCCACCTTGGCGGTGTTCGGGGTTGCGCTGCCCTTCGCCAGGCCCAGGGCCTTGGCGATCAGCACGGACGCCGGCGGCGTCTTCATGATGAAGGTGAAACTACGATCGCTGTAGACCGTGATCACCACCGGAGTCGGCAAGCCCTTCTCCAGTGACTGGGTCTGCGCATTGAATGCCTTGCAGAACTCCATGATGTTCACACCCTGCTGACCCAACGCGGGGCCGACGGGCGGACTCGGGTTCGCCTGGCCTGCAGGGATCTGCAGCTTGATATAGCCAGTGACTTTCTTAGCCATTGTTCAATCTCCTGTGGGTGCAAACGTCGCCCCGTGAGGCAACTCCCCGGTTTAAATCAACCCTTCTCGACCTGCGAAAAATCCAATTCCACGGGCGTCGAACGCCCCAGGATCTGCACCGCCACCTGCAGCCGGTTTTTCTCGTAATTCACGGACTCGACCACGCCGTTGAAATCGTTGAACGGGCCGTCGGTGACGCGGACCACCTA
>CAZZXZ010000157.1:0-6733 GCA_964658135.1 uncultured Acetobacteraceae bacterium
GCTATCTCCCGCGAAAGGGCGGCAAGGGTAGCAGCAACCCCCTTTTCTTTCAACTGCTTATAGCGCCTCGCGGCACGCTCGGCAGCGCTCGCGGTGAGGAAAATCTTGACCTGGGCGGCGGGAAATACCACGGTACCCATGTCGCGGCCATCGGCCACCAACCCCGGCGGGGTTGCGAAGCGCCGCTGACGACCGAGGAGCGCCGCCCGCACCATCGGCAAGGCGGCCACTTTAGATGCATCGTTGCCGGCGGTTTCCGTGCGTATCGTGCGGGTCACGTCGCGATTATCGAGCCAGACCACCTCCTCGCCCGTGTCGGTGGAGTCGAACCGGACGTCGAGTCGCTCGGCCAAGCCGGCCAATGCCGGCTCATCGTCCAAACTGACCTGTGCATGGCGCCCGGCCAGCGCAACCAGTCGATAAAGAGCCCCACTGTCGAGCAAGGCCCAGCCGAGCGCCCGCGCCGCCGCACGGCTGACCGTCCCCTTTCCCGAACCGGACGGACCATCGATGGTCATGACGGGCACCTCGGTCACGCGGCGACGTCCAGCCCTACCGCACGCGCCAACGCCACGAAGCCAGGAAACGACGTCGCGACGTTGGCAACGTCCCGAATCAGCAGGTTCCCCGCGGCCCGCAGGCTGGCGATCGCGAAGGACATCGCGATCCGATGATCGCCGTGACTGTCGATGACGCCGCCGCCGAATGCCGGACCCTCGCCGCGACCTTCGATGCGCATGCCGTCGGGCAGCACCTCGTGCCGCACGCCGAGTGCGGTAAAGCCGGCGCTCATGGCGGCGATCCGATCGCTTTCTTTGACGCGCAATTCCTCCGCACCCGTGATGAGAGTTGCGCCCTCGGCGCAGGCGGCGGCAACGAACAAGATGGGGAACTCGTCGATGGCAAGCGGCACCCACGCCGCCGGCACGTCGATCCCCGTGAGCGCGGAGGCATGCACCAGCAGATCGGCCACCGGTTCGGCGCCGCTTTCACGCGCATTCAGCACCTCGATGCGCGCGCCCATGCTGCGCAGTATGTCCAACAGCCCAGTCCGCGTCGGGTTCATGCCGACGCCGCGAATCGACAAGCCTTCCGGTCCCGCGCCGAGCAGACCGGCAACGATGAAGAAAGCGGCCGACGAGAAATCACCCGGTACCTCGAGCCTCTGACTGAGCAGCCGGGCGGGCGGCTCCACGGTGGTGCGCAGGCCCTCCACGGTTACCCGCACGCCGCAGCTTAGCAACATCCGTTCACTGTGATCGCGCGACGGTGCGGGCGCGGTCACCGAGGTCGGGCCGTCGGCATACAAGCCGGCCAGCAGGACCGCGGACTTTACCTGCGCACTCGCGATCGGCATGGGGTACTCGATGCCGTGCAGCGGTCGGCCGCCGAGGATCTCGACGGGCGGTGTGCCCGCGTAAGTACGAATATCGGCCCCCATGGCGCGCAGCGGCTTGGCGACGCGTTCCATGGGTCGCTTCATCAGCGAGGCATCGCCCACCAGCCGCGACCCGAACCGCTGTCCGGCCAGCAGTCCGGTGGCGAGGCGCATGGCCGTTCCCGCATTGCCCATGTCCAGGTCATGCCCGGCGGCCACCAGACCCCGCAAACCGACCCCCTCGATAAGTACGTGGCCGGCGCTCGGTTGCTCGATCCGCACGCCCAACGCGCGCATGGCCTTGAGTGTCGCCAGGCAATCCTCGCTGGCCAGGAAACCGGTCACCTCGCTGGCGCCCTGCGCGAGACCGAGCAGCATCAACGAGCGGTGCGAAATGGATTTATCGCCGGGCACCTGCAACGCGCCCGCGACCCGCCGTACGGGCCGCACGTCAAAATCGCTCATGACGCCGGCGGACGCATCACAACACCGCCCGCGGGTAAGAACCGAGCACTTTGTACAGCGACACCCGTTGTTCCAACGCGGCGAGGGCCTCGGCGACGGGTGCATCGCTGACATGCCCTTCGATATCGATGAAAAACACGTAATCCCACTTACGCTTGCGCGACGGCCGCGATTCGATGCGCGTCATGTTGACCCCATGCTGCGCCAGCGGCTCCAAGAGTCGGCACAGGGCGCCGGCGCCATCGGTATCGCTCGCCGACACCAACAGGGTGGTACGGTCCGCTCCGCTCGCCGCGAACAGCTTGCGCCCGACGACCAGGAAGCGCGTGGTGTTGTCGGAGCGATCTTCGATCTCGGTCGCGAGCAGGGTAAGGCCGTAGATTTCCGCGGCCGCCCGGCTCGCGATGGCGGCGGTGCCGCGTTCGTCACGCGCGCGCCGCGCGCCCTCGGCATTGCTCGACACGGGTACGCGTTCGACCTCGGGTAATTGATCGTCGAGCCAGCCGCGGCATTGGGCCAATGCCTGCGGGTGCGCACAGATACGCAGCGCCTCGGTCATGGCACCGAAGCGACCCATCAGATTATGGTGGATGCGCAGTTCCACCTCGCCGCAGATCTTGAGCCCGGAATTGATGAACAGATCGAGGGTGTGATTGACCGATCCCTCGCTCGAATTCTCGATGGGAACCACGCCGAAGTCGGCCACCCCGCCTTCCACCTCGTGGAATACCTCATCGATGGATACGAGCGGCAGCGCCCGCACCGACGAGCCGAAATGCTTGAGCACGGCCGCTTGCGTGAACGTGCCCTCCGGGCCGAGGAAACCCACCTTCAGCGGCTCCTGCTGAGCCAGGCACGCCGACATGATTTCGCGAAACAGGCGCGCGATTTCGTCATCGCGCAAAGGTCCTTGGTTGCGTTTTAGCGCCTTGCGCAAGACGTCGGCCTCGCGCTCCGGCCGATAGAAATCGACCGCTTTACCGCTCGAAGCTTTCGAGATGCCCACTGACTGGGCGTAGCGAGCGCGCTCGTTCAGCAAGGCGTGAATGCGCTCGTCGACCGCATCGATACGGTCGCGCATTCCCGCAAGATCGCCGGCGGCAGGCGCGACCCCGGGGGCTGCGGTGGCCGTGGTGCCCTTCGTGCCCTGCGCGCCCTGGGGCGTCTCGGACAATGATTTGGTGCGACGCGCCATCTTCTACTTCACCTCAACCGTGCGTACGCTCGAACTCGCGCATGAAAGCGATCAACGCCTCGACACCTGCCAACGGCATGGCGTTGTAAAGACTTGCGCGCATCCCGCCGAGCACCCGATGGCCGCGCAAATTCATCAACCCCGCGACGGCCGCGCGTTCGAGAAAATCGGTGTCCAATGCTGGGTTGGCCAACGTGAACGTGACGTTCATCCAGGACCGCGAGTCCGGCGTCACCGAATTCGCATAAAACGGCGAGGCATCTATGGCGGCGTACAGCGTGCGCGCCTTCACGCGATTGCGCTCGCCCATGGCGTCGATCCCGCCCTCGCGCTTGAGCCATTTGAACACCAAGCCCGCCACGTACCAAGCAAACGTGGGCGGCGTATTCAGCATCGAGTCGTTGTCGGCTACCGCTCGGTAATCGAACACCAACGGCGTATCCGCGCGCGCACGGCCGAGCAGATCTTCGCGCACGATGACGATCACCAAACCGGACGGGCCGATATTCTTCTGCGCGCCCGCATAGATCAAGCCGAACTTTTCCACCTCGATCGGCCGCGACAGGATGCTCGAAGACATGTCGGCAACCAACGGCGTCGTACCCACCTGGGGAACGTATCCGAACTCCACTCCGCCGATCGTCTCGTTCGGCGTGTAATGGAAATAGGCTGCCGCTCCGCTCGCCTCGAGTTCGCCTTGCGCGGGCGCGCGACGGTAACCGCCACCCACGTCAGCAGCGACGTGCACCTTCGCATACCGGCGCGCTTCGACGATCGCCTTGGTGGACCAATGACCGGTGTTGACATAGTCGACGGTAGCGTCCGCAGCGGCGAGGTTCATCGGCACGAGGGCGAACTGGGCGGAGGCGCCGCCCTGCATGAACAACACCTTGTAGTTGGCGGGAATGCCCATCAACTCGCGCAAGTCGGCTTCGGCCTGTGCGGCCATGTGCATGAAAGCCTTTCCGCGGTGGCTGACCTCCATCACCGACATGCCGGCGCCGTTCCAATTGAGCATCTCGTCCCTGGCCTGCGCCAAGACGTCGTCCGGCAGAACGGCCGGACCGGGGGAAAAATTGAATACGCGCATTCCCGCTCCCGCGCTTACGTATCGGCCGCTGGATCGTCGGCGAGCGGTGGGTCAAGGTCGTCCGCCAACTCGACGCCACCCGGCAGGCCGTCGATCCGCTCCAGACCGGAAAGCCGATCGCCCTCCTCCAGCCGAATCAAGCGCACGCCCTGGGTGTTGCGGCCCACCACGGAGATGTCCTTGACCGGCGTACGCACCAGCACGCCGGCTTGACTCATCAACATGATTTCATCGTCGACGCTCACCTGCAGCGCGCCCACCATCCCGCCATTGCGATCGGTGACCTGCAAGGCGATCACGCCCTGACCACCGCGCCCGTGCGTCGGATAGTCCTCGAGCGGCGTCAATTTACCGAAGCCGTTGGCTGAGGCGGTAAGAATGTAGCCCTGTTCGGCCACGATCAACGCATTCACACGGTGCTCGTCGCTGAGTCTGATGCCGCGTACGCCGGCAGCCTCGCGGCCCATGGCACGCACTTCATCCTCGACGAAGCGGATCGCCTTGCCGCCGGTGGTGAACAAAATGATGTCTTTGGTGCCATCGGTGATGGCGACGCCCACCAACTTGTCGCCCTCGTCGAGCGCCACCGCAATGATGCCATTGGCCCGTGGCCGCGAAAACAACGCCAGTGACGTCTTCTTGACCGTCCCCAGGCTGGTTGCCATGAAAACGAATTTTCCTTCTTCGAACTCCTTGATCGACAACATCGCGCTGATGCGTTCGCCCTGCTGCAGCGGCAGCAAATTGACGATGGGCTTGCCGCGCGCGCCGCGGCTCGCCTGCGGCAATTGATAGACCTTCAACCAATACAGCTTGCCGTGATCGGAAAAACACAGCAGCGTATCGTGCGTGTTGGCGACGAACAATTGATCGACGAAATCCTCGTCCTTGACGCTGGTCGCGGCCTTGCCGCGGCCGCCGCGCCGCTGAGCTTGATAATCGGAGACGGGCTGCGCTTTTGCATAGCCGCCGTGCGACAAGGTCACCACGACGTCCTCCGGCGTGATGAGATCTTCGATGCTCAGATCTTCGTGATTCGTCAGAATCACGGTGCGACGCTTGTCGCCGAAGGTCTCCAGAATGTGCTCAAGTTCCTGGCGGATGACCTGCAAAAGACGCTTCGAATCGCCCAAGATCTCACTCAGGTCGCGAATCACCGTCAGCAACTCGAGAAACTCGGCGATGATCTTGTCCTGCTCGAGCCCGGTGAGGCGGTTCAAGCGCATGTCGAGAATGGCCTGCGCTTGAATGTCGTCGAGCAGGTAGCCGCCCGCGACGATGCCCAACCGCGCCGTCTCTCCTTCGGGCCGCGTGCTGATCGCGCCGGCCCGTGCCAACATCTCAGGCACGGCACCGGACCCCCAGGGTCGCGCCGTCAACGCCACCTTGGCCTCCGCCGGCGAGGCCGACGCCTTGATGGCCGCGATGATCTCGTCGATGTTGGCCAGCGCAATCGCCAAGCCTTCCAAGATGTGGCCGCGTTCCCGCGCCTTGCGCAACTCGTAAATGGTACGGCGCGTGACGATTTCGCGCCGATGACGCAGGAACGCATCGAGCATTTCCTTCAGCGACATCAGACGCGGTTGGCCGTCGACCAAGGCCACCATGTTGATCCCGAACACGGTTTCCATGGTGGTTTGGGCGAATAAGTTGTTGAGCAGAATTTCCGGCGTTTCGCCGCGCTTGAGCTCGATGACGACTCGCATGCCGTCTTTATCCGACTCGTCGCGCAAACCATCCGAGGCGATTCCCTCGATGAGTTTGTCGCGCACCAAGTCGGCAATGCGTTCGATCAAACGCGCCTTGTTCACCTGGTAAGGCAGCTCGGTGATGATGATGGCCTGGCGGTCGCCCTTGCCCACGTCCTCGAAATGCGTGCGCGCCCGGACATGCAAACGCCCGCGGCCCGTCTTGTAGGCGGCAACGATTTCCTGGGCGCCGTTGATGAAGCCGGCCGTCGGAAAATCAGGACCCGGAATGATTTTCATCAGGTCGGCGAGCGAGATCTCCGGATCCTCGATGAGCGCTATGCACGCGGTCACCACCTCGGTCAGATTATGCGGCGGGATATTGGTCGCCATGCCGACCGCGATACCGGAGGAACCATTGATGAGCAGATTGGGAATCCGCGTCGGCAATACCGCGGGCTCGCTTTCCGATTCGTCGTAGTTCGGATTGAAATCGACGGTTTCCTTGTCGATGTCGGCGAGCAACTCACCGGCAAGCCGTGTCATACGCACTTCGGTATAGCGCATCGCCGCCGGCGGATCGCCGTCGACCGAGCCAAAATTACCCTGGCCGTCGACCAGTAGATAGCGCATGGAGAACGGCTGTGCCATGCGCACGATCGCATCGTAAACCGACGCATCGCCATGGGGATGATATTTACCGATCACGTCGCCGACGACGCGCGCGCTCTTTTTATAGGCTTTGTTGTAATCGTTGGCCAGTTCGCGCATCGCAAAGAGAACGCGGCGGTGCACGGGCTTCAGGCCGTCGCGCACGTCGGGCAAGGCACGTCCGACGATGACGCTCATCGCGTAATCCAAATAGGATTTGCGCATCTCGTCTTCGAGATTTACGGGCAATATTTCGCGTGCGATCT
>CAZZXZ010000158.1:0-6666 GCA_964658135.1 uncultured Acetobacteraceae bacterium
GTGCCGGTGGCCCGCGCCTTGGCGAAACGTCTCGGGCTGAATCTCGACGGTATCGTGGGCAGCGGGACCGACGGCGTGCTCACGCTGGACGATGTCTTGTTGCACGCCAACATCGGCGGCGCGGCGAACTCGTCGCTCGCCGTGCCGGCGGGTTCGACCGCGGAGCCGTTACGGGGTGCGCGGCGCGCGATGGCCAACAGCATGTCGCGCTCGCGCGATCAGGTGGCCGGCAGTACGGTATGCGACGACGCCGACTTGCATGCCTGGGCCGCGCGCGGCGATTATTCATACCGAGTGCTGCGCGCGACGATCGCGGCATGCACGGCGGAGCCCGCGCTCAACGCTTGGTACGATCCGTCCGCCAATGCTCGCGTCGTGCTGGCGCATATCGACGTGGCGCTGGCGGTCGACACGCCCGGCGGCCTGATCGTGCCGGTACTGCGCCACGTGCAGAACAAAACCGCCGAAGAATTGCGCGGCGCGCTGCGCGCCGCCAAGACGGCCGCGCACCAACGCAGCGTGGCGCCCGGCGATCTACGCGATTTTACGTTCATGCTGTCGAATTTCGGCACGCTCGCCGGCCGTTACGGCGTGCCGCTCGTCGTGCCGCCGGCAGTCGCCATCCTGGGCGTCGGTAAAGCACGCCAAGAGGCAGTCGTCGGCGCCGACGGCGTGGTGGCACACCGCCGCCTGCCGCTCTCGCTGAGCTTCGACCATCGCTGCATCACCGGTGGTGAAGCCTGCAGGTTTCTGGCGGCCCTGATCGCGGATCTAGAAAAAACAAAATAGCTCGGGGGAGCCGACATGCAGCAAGCCTTTGCAGAACAACACCGCAAGTTAGTCGACGCCATCGCGGCGGCGGGCAGGCGTCTACCGGCGGCGCGCGGTTCGCGGCAGACGGCGCGGCGGTCACCGCATGGTTCACCACAAGCGCCGGGCGCTTGGTCGAGCAAGGTGTTGCGCGGCGCGTTGACACCCGCCTTCCTGCGCGCGTACTACGCCCACGTGGAGGTCGGCGATCTTGCCGGACGCGAGCCCGCAGAATTGGCGACCATTGCGCTGGGTCACCTGGACTACGCCAGGCGCCGTCGCGGCCGCGCCCTGGTGCGCGTCTTCAATCCGACGCTCCGTGAGCACGGCTACGTATCCGCCCACACCGTCGTCGAGATGGTCAACGACGACATGTCGTTCTTGGTCGATTCGATCGGGCTTGCGCTCGCGCAGCGCTCGCTTACCCTGCATTTCCTGGCACATCCGGTTTTTGCCGTCAAGCGCGACGCGTCCGGAACGCTGCAGTCCATTCAGGAGCGCAGCGAGGTGGCCGACGGCACCAAGCTGCGTTTGGAGTCCTTCCAGCATATCGAAGTGGATCGCATCGTCGATCCCGCCCTCTTGAGCGCGTTGCAGACGGACATCGAACGCAGCATGCGCGACGTCCGGGTGGCGTGCGCGGATTGGAACAAGATGCGGCAGGCCGCACGGCAGACGGCCGACGATCTGAATACGCTGAGCACGCGTTTCGATCCGCGCGACGTCACCGAAACCCAGGCGTTGCTCGAGTGGATGCAAAGTCGGAACTTTACGTTCTTAGGCTACCGCGAGTATCGATTGCGCGGCAAAGCGGGACACGAAACCCTCGAGGCCGTCGACAGCAGCGGTCTCGGCATCCTGCGCCGCGGCCACCGCCATCCCGAGAGCAGCAGCCGCATCCTGGCCAGCGACATCCGCCGCCAAAGCCGGTCGCGCGTGCTGGCCCTGGTCACCAAGGCCAATTTTCAATCCACCGTGCACCGGGCCGGCTATCTGGACTACATCGGTGTGAAGCATTTCGGCCCCAAGGGCCAATTGATCGGCGAACGGCGCTTCCTCGGGCTGTGGACTTCTGCGGCGTACAGCACCAATCCGCGCGACATTCCGCTGGTGCGTCACAAAGTCGCCCAACTCGTTCAGCATTTCGCGCTGGCCCCCGACAGCCACGATGGCAAAGCGCTGCAACACATACTCGAATCCTTTCCCCGCGACGAGCTGTTCCAGGCCAGCATCGGTGACCTGGACCGAATCATTACCGGCATAGCAGGCCTGCAGGAGCGACCCCGGGTCCGCCTGCTGCTGCGGCGCGATCCGTTTCGACGTTTTTATTCCTGCCTGGTTTTCGTGCCCCGCGAAAAGTACAACACCGTGGTCCGGCAACGCATCGAGCGCGTGGTCAGCGATGCCTTCAACGCCACCCGGATCGAGTCTCGGGTGCAGATCGCCGACTCGACCCTCGCCCGCATACACATCGTCGTGCGTACCTCGGCCGTCGAGACCGAACGCGTGGACGTGGATGCCGTGGAGGGATTGATCGTGGCCGCAGTCCGCTCCTGGGCCGATTTATTCAAGAGCGCCTTGTTCGCGCGTTTCGACGAGGCCCGTGCCCTGCAATTGTACGCAACGTACGCGCAGGCCTTTCCGGCGGCGTACACGGAGGACTTTGCGGGCGACGCGGCCGCGCTCGACGTGTCGTTTCTGGAGGCGATGCAGCAGGCCCCGGAGCGCCTGCACCTCGATATCTACCGGCCCGAGCCGCGCAGGAACGATTGTTTCTTTCTGAAGATTTTTCGTGCGCCCGATGCCATCCCGATCTCCGACCTCCTACCCATGCTCGAAAACATGGGCCTCAAAGTCATCGCCGAACGGCCTTACGAGCTCGGTTTACCGGGCGGTAAACGCGCCTGGATCGAGGATCTGGAACTCGTGATGCAAACCTCCACCGTCATCAAATTCGACGCGCTGGACCGCGAGATCAAGGAGGCCTTCACGGCGGTCTGGACCGGCCGAATGGACAGCGACGGCTTCAACCAGTTGACGCTGACCACGGGCATTCCGTGGCGCATGGTCACCATCCTGCGTGCCTATTGCCGTTACTTGCTGCAGGCTGGGCTGCCGTTCAGTCAAGGCTACATCGCCCAGGTTTTGGTCGGCAATCCCACGCTTGCGCGCGCCTTCGCGGATTTGTTTGCCGCGCGCTTCGATCCGCGAGTGACGACTGCGGGCCGCAGCAAGAGCCTCGCACGACTCGATCAGCGCATTCGCACGGAGCTCGAGGCCGTCGTCGGTTCGGACGAGGACCGCATCCTGCGCGCCGTGTGGAACGCGCTGGGTGCAACGGTTCGCACCAATGCCTACCAGACGGCAGACCACGATCACTTCAAGGACTACTTGTCTTTCAAGATCGAGAGCCAGAAGCTGCGCGAATTGCCGCTGCCTAAGCCGCTGTTCGAGGTCTTCGTGTTCTCGGTCCGCATGGAGGGCGTGCATTTGCGCATGGGCTTCGTGGCGCGCGGCGGCATCCGTTGGTCCGATCGGCGCGAAGACTTCCGAACGGAAGTACTCGGCCTCATGAAAGCGCAGCAGGTGAAGAATACGGTGATCGTGCCGGTGGGGGCCAAAGGCGGATTCGTGGTGAGGCGCGCCGTGCTCGGCGACCGTGAGGCCCAACAAGCCGAAGTCATCGCCTGCTATCAGACGCTGATCCGCGGGTTGCTGGACATCACCGACAACATCGTTGCCGATAAGATCGTCGCGCCGCCGGACGTCGTGCGCCACGACGGCGATGATGCCTATCTGGTGGTCGCCGCAGACAAGGGCACCGCCACCTTCTCCGATATCGCGAATGCGCTCTCCGCGCAGTACAAATTCTGGCTGGGCGATGCCTTCGCCTCCGGCGGCTCGGTCGGCTACGACCACAAGAAAATGGCCATCACCGCACGCGGCGCCTGGGAATGCGTCAAGCGGCATTTCAGGGAAATTGGCATCGACATCCAGAAACAGAATTTCAGCGTCGTCGGTATCGGCGACATGGCGGGCGACGTGTTCGGCAACGGCATGCTGCAATCACCGCACATTCGTCTGCTCGGCGCCTTCAACCATCAGCATATCTTCCTCGATCCGGATCCGGATGCCGCCCTCTCGTTCAAGGAACGCGAGCGGCTGTTTGGTTTGCCGCGCTCCTCGTGGGAGGATTACTCGACGGCCGCCCTGTCGCCCGGCGGCGCGATCTTCCCGCGCAGCGCGAAGAGCCTGACGTTGTCGCGCGAAGCGCAGCTCATGCTCGAATTACCGGCACAGTCGACTCCGAATGAAGTCATCCGGGCGTTGCTCAAGTCGCACGTCGATCTGCTGTGGAACGGCGGTATCGGCACCTACGTCAAGGCCGGCGGCGAAAGTCACACCGACGTCGGTGATCGCGGCAATGACGCGGTGCGGATCGACGCCCGCGAGTTGAACTGCAAGGTCATCGGCGAGGGCGGCAATTTGGGCTTCTCGCAGCTCGGCCGCATCGAGTACGCGCGGCGCGGCGGCCGGCTCAATACCGATTTCATCGACAACTCGGCCGGCGTCAACTGTTCGGACGTCGAAGTCAATTTGAAGATCTTACTGAACGGCGCGGTCCGCTCCCAAGAACTCACCCTCGGCGCCCGTGATCGGCTCCTCGTTCAGATGACGGACGAAGTCGCCGGTCTGGTCCTGCGCAACAACTACCTGCAGAGCCAGGCACTCAGCACCGGCGAATTCCAGGCCAAGGAACGGCTGAGCGAGAGCGCGTACGTCATCCGCGCGCTGGAACGCGGCGGCGATCTGAACCGAACGTTGGAGTTCCTGCCGTCCGATGAGGATCTCGCGGAACGCCGCCAAGCCGGCGAGGGACTGACGCGCCCCGAGCTGGCCGTCATCTTGAGTTACGGCAAAATCTGGTTGTATCGGGCGTTGATTCATTCGAACGTCCCGGAGGACTCCTATCTCTCGAGCGAACTGGCGCGCTATTTTCCGGCTCCCGTGCAGCGGCGCTTCGCGGCGCGCATCAAGCGTCATCGGCTGCGCCGCGAGATCATCTCCACCGCGATCACCAATAGTTTGATCAATCGAATGGGTCCCGTGTTCCCGGTGCGGGCCCAGGACGACACCGGCGCCGATCCGGCGGCCATCGCGCGCGCCTACAGCATCGCCCGCGAGGTGTTTGCCGTGCGCGACATCTGGGCCCAGATCGAGGCCCTCGACACGGTGATTCCCGCGGACGTGCAGTACACGGCCATGGCGCATACCACGCGTCTGCTCAGGCACATGAGTTACTGGCTGCTCGAGAATCGCCGCGACGATCTCGACATCGAACGTGCAGTCAAACGGTACGCGGCGCCGGTGGCCGAACTGGCCGACAACCTGAACGCCGAATTGAGTCCGACCGCGCGGGCACGCATCGTGCTGCAGAGGTCTCGGCTCATCGAACAACACGTGCCGGAACGACTGGCATCTCGAATCGCCTCCCTGGACTCGCTGCACTGCGCCTTGGATCTGGTCGAGACCGCGATGGCGGCCCGTCTCAAAGTAGGCTTCGCCGCACGGGTGTATTTCGACATCGGCGAACGCATCGGGCTGACGTGGATCAAGGACCAGATCGAAAACCTGGTGGCCGACGGCCACTGGCAGGCCGTCGCGCGCGGTACGCTGAGCGACAACTTGTTTGCCCTGCAACGCGCGATTACCGGCGCGATTTTGGCGTGCCATGGCCAGACCGCCGGCGCTCGCGTCGATCGATGGATGCAGCGGCAGACCCTCGCGGTCGAATCGCTGAAACGCATCGTCGTTGATTTGCGTACCGGCACGGCACCGGACTTCGCCACCCTGTCGGTCGCCATTCAAGCGGTCAGGCGGTTGGCATGAAGACGGACGATACGGACGCCCGGTTCGGCAAAGATTATCTACAGCAACTCATCGTGGCGGAGTTTGCGCTCGCGCGGCACATCGGCCTCGTGGTCGAGTCGGCCGACGATGACGGCATCGTCTTGGCGGCGCCGCTGGCCGCGAATGCCAACGACAAGGGCACGGCGTTCGGTGGCAGCCTGTTTTCGGTGGCGGTACTCACCGGTTGGTCCTGGGTCACACGGTACCTCGCCGTGACCGACATTCGGGCCGAAGCCGTCATTCAGGAATCGACCGTGCGCTTCCTGAGTCCGGTACGCGGCGAGTTGCGTGCGTTTCTGCCGTCGCCCGGCGTGTCGCAAATCGACAAATTCAGACGCATGTTGTTGCGCGCCGGTCGGGGGCGCATTCGTCTCAATGTGGAAATCCACCATAATGATATTCTGGCGACCGAGTTCGAAGGCGTTTACGCCGCGTCGGTCCGCCCGAAGTAACGACAAAAACTCTCAATAAAAACCCCAAGGAGGCCCCCGTGGCCGGCAAGTTGATCCTGGTTCGTCATGGCCAGAGTATTTGGAACGTCGAGAATCTGTTCACCGGCTGGCACGACGTCGATCTCAGCGATCTAGGTCGTCTGGAGGCCGCCCAGGCGGCCCGTGAACTCATGGCCGAAAAGCTTGACATGCACGTGGCATTCACCTCGGTGCTCACCCGCGCGATTCGCACCTTGTGGCTGATTTTGGACGGCACGGATCGCATGTGGATACCGGTCGAGCGCAGCTGGCGCCTCAACGAGCGGCATTACGGCGCTCTACAAGGACTCAACAAAACCCAGACCGTCGAAAAGCACGGCGAAGCCCAGGTCAAGATCTGGCGCCGCAGCTACGACATCCCACCGCCCCCACTCGGCTGGGATGACCCACGCCATGCACGCTTCGACCCGCGCTATGCGGACCTCGATCCCACCCAGTTGCCGGTGGCCGAATC
>CAZZXZ010000159.1:0-6658 GCA_964658135.1 uncultured Acetobacteraceae bacterium
GCTGCAGGGTGACCGCGGAAGGGCGTGACATCAGGACGAAGGCCAGCGCCGCAGCGACGAACACGCAGACCACCGCAGTGCTCAAAACGGCTCTCGCATCGTAGCCGGCCGATAGCAACATGCCGGCCACGAAGGGTGCGCTGACTGCACCGATTCTGCCCACCGCCACCATGGCGCCGAGACCCGTGCCGCGCGACAACGTGGGATAAAAATCGGTGGCCAACGAATACAGGACCAGCTGGCTTCCCAGCATGAAAAAACCAGCCAACCCCGCGAACAGCAACATGAAGGGATAACTCGTCAAGCCGGCGAGTCCCGCGAGCGACAGGAGCAGCGCAAGATAGCAGCCGAGAATCGCGTACTTTTGATGTCCCTTGTCCACGATCGCCCCGAAAATCAACACGCCCAGGGCGCCGCCCAGGTTCAAGGTCATGGATACCATGGATGCGCGCGGGCCCGTCATGCCTTTGGCAACCATCAACGACGGCAACCAATTCAATAGAAGATAAACGACGAATAAGGTAAATGCGCAACTCGCCCACAGCAGCAGCGTAGCCCCGGCTCGGCCCTCCGCGAACAGGATGGCGCCCACGCGAGGAGCGGCGGAAGCCGTCGTCGAAAGCTTGCCGCGTGCCTCGCGATACGCAGCGGACTCGGGCAAAAACATCATGAGTATGGGTACGAGCAGCAAAGGTCCGACACCACCGACGTAGAAAATCGCACGCCAATCGACCCCCGCCCCCATCAATCCCATCAGCAGAGACAACAACGATGCGCCGATCGGATTGCCCGAATACACCAGACCGATGGCGGTCGCGCGGCGGCCCGGACTGCTCGCCTCGCTCGCCATGGCGATCAATATGGGAAACGCGCCGCCGATGCCGAGCCCGACCAGGAAACGCAGCACCAGAAGGCTGGTCAAATCTCGTACGATCGTCGTGCCGAGCGAAAACACACCCAATGCAGCCATCGATAGAATCAACACGCGTTTGCGACCGATCCAATCGGACAATCTGCCGCCGAGAAAGGATCCCAACATCAAACCGAGCAAGCTGGCGCTGAGCGCCAAGCCTATTTGCGACGGATGCAGGCCGAGTTCCCGCGCGATTTTCGGCGCCGCAAGACCCAGGGATACGTTGTCGGCACCTTCGAAAAGGGCGGTGACCAAACAAAGGAAAAAAACAGTCTTGCCTGCCGCCGATTCGCCGCTACGTTGCACTTTGACCTCGCCATTTTTAGCCTGCCGGCCGACTAGAGTAGATCATCCGCGAACATTGGCGCAAAGGCGCGGTCCCGGCGGTATGATATAATTACAGCTTAATTATCGTGTAAATCGCCGGTGAAGGGAGGATCCGAACATGTCCGCAATCGTCGCCCCAAACAACTCGGCCTATCGGGATTTTTACCAGCGTCTGGACGGTGAGAACCTGGCGCCCTTGTGGGAAAGCCTGCACGCCCTGGTGACCCGCGAACCCACCACGCCCGTCGAGCCGTTCAAGTGGGATTATGACCGGGATCTTCGTGCGCTCATCATGGAAGCGGGCGAGTTGCTGACCGCCAAGCAGGCGGAGCGTCGCGTGCTCATTTTGGAAAATCCGGGCCTGCGCGGACAGGCGTCGATCACCCATACGCTGTACGCCGGGGTACAGCTCATTCTGCCGGGCGAAGTTGCCCCGTCTCACCGGCATACTCAGTCGGCGCTGCGCTTCGTGATGGACGGTAAGGGTGCCTACACGGCCGTGGACGGCGAGCGTACCCAGATGTATCCCGGCGATTTCATCACCACGCCGAGTTGGACGTGGCACGACCACGGTAACGACACCCAGCAGCCCATGGTGTGGTTGGATGTTTTGGACATACCCATGGTGCGCATGCTCGATGCCAGCTTCTCGCAGGCGGGTGGTGCCGACAGTCAAGAGGTGAGCCGGCCGCTGGGCGATTCCAATGCGCGGTATGCCAATAATTTGTTTCCGGTCGACTGGCGACCGCAGACGAAAAACTCGCCGATATTCAATTATCCGTATTCCCGCTCTCGCGAATCGCTGGATCTGCTGGCCCGTAATGGCGCGCCCGATGCTTGCCACGGTTACAAACTTCGTTATGTCAATCCCGCCACCGGTGGTTCGCCGTTGCCGACCATCGGCACGTTCATTCAGCTGTTACCTGCCGGTTTGACGACGACGCGCTACCGGTCCACCGATGCAACGATTCACACCTGCGTGGAAGGCGAAGGCGAGACCCGTGTCGGCGATACCGTGATTCGTTGGAAACCGCGCGATATTTTCGTTACACCGGGTTGGACGTGGCTGAGTCACAAGGCGACCTCGGATGCCGTCTTGTTCAGCGCATCCGACCGTCCCGTGCAGGATGTGTTGGGCTTGTGGCGCGAGGAAAGAGGAGTGGTTTCATGAGTTTTGTCCTGGATACGATCAGCGTTCCGATTGTGGGCGGTGGAAACTTTCCGGTGCGCCGGATCTACTGCGTCGGTCGCAACTATCGGGCGCACGCGGTGGAAATGGGTGTCGACCCGGATCGCGAGGCACCTTTTTTCTTCATGAAGCCCACCGACAACATCGTGCATGACGGCGCCGTGGTGCCCTTTCCGCCGCATACCAAGGAGTACCATCACGAGATCGAACTGGTTGTCGCGATCGGTAAGGAGGGCGCCGATATCTCCGTTGCGGACGCCAACGACCATATATTCGGCTATGCGGTGGGCTTGGACATGACGCGTCGCGACTTGCAGATGCAAGCTCGCAAGGCGGGGCGTCCTTGGGATATGGGCAAGGGTTTCGACCACTCGGCACCGTGTGGGGCTATCTCGCGGCTCGCCGACGTGGGGCCGATCACCGAGGGGTCGATTTGGTTGAAAATCAACGGTGAGGTCCGGCAGACCAGCGACCTGTCGTTGCTGATCTGGAACGTTGCCGAGGTGATCGCCGATTTGTCCACTTACATGACGCTGAAGCCCGGCGATCTCATCTATACCGGTACGCCGGAGAATGTCGGCAACGTCAATCCGGGTGACCACCTTGTCGGGCACGTGGCGGGGCTGACCGACCTGTCCATTCGCATTGCCTCGTAGTGTCGGCGCGTTGAATACTTTGAACGCACCTCTGGCACTCGCTGGGTTTTTTCGCAGCGGTACCTCGCACCGGGTGCGCATTGCCTTGAACCTCAAAGGGCTGGCTTACGAGTACGAGGCGGTATCGCTGCCCAAGCAAGAGCACAGAGCCGCCGCTTTTTTAGCCATCAACCCGCAGGGCTTGGTGCCGGTGCTGAAGGTGGACGGCAAGCCTTTGGTACAGTCGCCGGCCATTCTCGAGTGGCTCGAAGAAACCTACCCGAATCCGCCCTTGCTGCCCCGCAGCGCCGCCGATCGGGCCCGCGTGCGGGCCATGGCAGCCATGGTGGGCTGCGACATTCATCCCATCAATAATTTGCGCGTACTCAATCAACTGAGGACGCAATTCGGCGCCGACGAGGAAACCGTCGCTGCATGGTGCCGCGGCTGGATAAGCGCAGGTTTCACGGCGCTCGAGGCCTATCTTGCGGCGGATTCGAGCCGCTCCGGATTTTGTTTCGGCAGCACACCGACGCTTGCCGACTGCTACTTGGTGCCGCAAATTTTCAGTGCACGCCGCTTCAAGCTGGATTTGGAGCCCTTTCCGATCATTCGCGCTATCGATGACGCCTGTGGCGCATTGCCGGCGTTCGCCGCCGCGGCGCCCGATCGACAACCCGACGCTTGACCCCCACCGCCCCATCGGATTTTTCCGCCCATGCAAATTACCCGTTTTGATCGAGCCCCGCGCTATGACGCTCCCAAACATTTCGACATGCGCTCCTTGAGAATTCAGGGGTGCGATGTGACTGCAGCGAAATTCGCGTGGATGGGTGTGTCGCATTTTTTGCCGCAAGGTGGCGCAGAGATGGATGCGGGTGCGCTCGAAAAAATTTACGTGGTGCTCGCCGGACAGGTCACCGTCGAGCTGGCCGACGGCACGACGCACGTTTTGTTGCCGCTCGATAGCTGCCACATTCCGGGCGGTGAAGCACGGGCGATCCGCAACGACAGTAACGCGGTGGCGACGATGTTGGTGGTGATGCCGCATCCGGTCGCACCATGAACTCGACTCAACATTTTGCACATAAGGGCATCGACATGAATTCATTCGGGTGGACCGCGGGCGGTTTGTTGGCGGTGTTGCTGTTCACGGGATGCAGCAGTCCCAAATCACCGGCGGAACAGGCCAAGGATGTGGCCGCGACCGAACAGGTCGCGGCTCGCGAGCAAAAGGAAGCCGAAAACAAGGCGGTCTCTCAGGTCGAGAAGGCGGCCGCTAAAGTCGACGATAAGTCGGCGGCGCTCGACAATACCGCCGCGAAGGCTGCCTACGACGTCGCCATCGCAGCGGCTGACGGCGATCACAAAGTGGCCATGATGAAGTGCGAGGCCCTGACGGGAGCCGCCATCAGAACCTGCAAGGATCGAGCGGAATCCGATTACGCGGCAGCCAAGGCCGATGCCAAGGCGGCCGAGACAGCTGCGAAACAGTAGAACGTCGAATTCTCAACCACAACGTCCACCACTTAGACTATGCTTTCGGCCCAAGTTCGCAGGCTAGCGTTCTTCGATCAGTTCTCGTCTGTCTCTAAGGAGCACTCAATGAATCGTATTGTTTTGGCATCTATGGCCGCGCTGGTGAGCACGGTCGGCTTCGCGGCACCGGTTACCTACGTGCTGGATCCCGCTCACACGTTTCCGAGTTTCGCCGCCGATCACATGGGTGGCTTGTCCGTCTGGCGTGGTAAGTTCGACAGCACGTCCGGCAAGGTGGTTTACGACAAGGACGCCAAGAGCGGTTCCATCGACGTCACCGTGGACATGAGTTCGATCAATTTCGGCATGCCGAAATTGGACGAACATGCCAAAGGACCGGACCTCTTCGACGTGGCGAAATATCCCACGGCAACCTACACCGGCAAGTTCAGCAAGTTCGACGGCGCCACGCCCACCGAAGCACAGGGTACGTTGACCATGCATGGCGTCACCAAGCCGGTGACGCTGGTGATCAACTCATTTCTCTGCAAACAGAATCCGATGTCTCATAAAGAAGTGTGCGGCGCAGATGCGTCGGCCACGTTCAATCGTGGGGATTTCGGCGTGAGCTTCGGCGATAAATTTGGTTTCAAGCAGCAAGTGATGCTGCAGATCCAAGTGGAAGGCAGTCCCGCCGGCTGACGGCCTACGGCGCGCCATCACGCGCCGATGTTCGACGGGGGCTTCGAGCCCTCGTCGACCGCATCGAGTCGACCGCATCACTGTCTGCGGAGCGTCAAACCGAGCACGACCAGGGCGAGCGCCGCGATCAATGCGGGAAGAGCGGTCCAGACGAACAACTTCTCTATCGAGATGTGGGCTCCCATCATGGCAGCCCCCAGCAGCGGACCGATGATCGAACCGATTCGACCGACACCCAATGCCCATCCGACGCCCGTGGAACGTATGGCCGTGGGGTAAGACGTGGCTGCGAGCGCGTTCGCCGCGGCCTGACCGCCGATCAAGCCGAAGCCCGCACCGAACGTGATGGCGAGCGTCAACGGAATGTCGTGCGAGAACGCGCCGATGCCCGCAATACATAGCGAGCCCAATAAATAGGCAACTATCATGGCCGGTGCCGCGCCGAACCGGTCGAGCGCCCAACCGATCGGGAAGCAGCCGATGACGGAGCCCAGCTGCAGAACGATGCCCGCCGTGATCGCCGTCCTCACCGGCGCGCCGCCCGCGTTGAGCGCCGTAGGTAGCCAGCTGACCAACAGATAGATGTCCAGCAAGCTGCTGAAGAAAATCACCCAGATCAACGCGGTCATCAAACCGCGACCCTCCGCGAACAGATGCCGCACCGCAATGGCTGCTTGCCGGTGCGGCGGCGCCGCCGTCAGCGACAGACCATCGGCAACGAGCACGTCCGGATTTAGCCGTTTCAGCAAGTCGAGGATTCGCGACCGCGGTGCCCTGGAAGATGCAAGAAACGCGACCGACTCGGGCAACCGGAAATACACGATGGGCGCCAGCACCATGGGCAGCACTCCCCCCACCACGAAGACCGCCGGCCAGCCGAGCGTACCGACGAACTGGGACGACACGATTCCGCCCAGCATGGATCCCACGTTGAAACCGTTGAACATGATCATGACCAAGAACGCACGCCGTTGCCGGGGCATGTATTCAGAGGTCAACGCCACCGCGTTGGGCATCGCGCCGCCGAGACCAAGGCCGGTGATGAAGCGCAATGCCATGAGTTCCGTCAAATTCGACACTGCGGCAGTCGACAGCGTGCTCAGGCCGAAGATGATCAGCGACCCCAACAATATGGGTCTGCGGCCGAAACGATCGGCCAACGGCGCAATGAACAGTGCGCCCAGCATCAAGCCGAACAAGCTCAGCGAGAACACGGGCCCCAACGCTCCCGCCCGCAGATGCCACTCGGCGCTCAAGCTCGGCGCGATGTAGCCCACTGCCTGCGCATCGTAGCCTTCGACCGCACCGATCAAGCCGCAGATCCACAGCACCCGGCGATGCAGCGCTCCCACCTTGAGCTCGTCGAGAAACCGTCCTACGTCAAAAGTATCGATCGGCCTCTCCGCTACTCAA
>CAZZXZ010000160.1:0-6477 GCA_964658135.1 uncultured Acetobacteraceae bacterium
CGCATCGTCACCTTGTCGCGCAACCTTGGCGAGACGGTGCGGCGCGGCGACACGGTGTTCAGCATTTCGAAACAATTTCAGGTCTCGGTGGCCCAGCTCAAAACCTGGAACGGCATCAACCAACACCACCAGATCAGAGCCGGCAAGCGCTTGGTCATGTATGTCGCGGCCAACCGCCAGCAGGGCTGAGCTTTAAAAAAACACGAGGGGAGAATTTATGGGTTTCTTGAGCGGCAAGCGCGCCTTGATCGTCGGGCTCGCCACCGACCGTTCCATTGCCTGGGGTATCGCCAAGGCCATGCATCGCGAAGGCGCGGAACTGGCCTTCTCGTACATCGAGCGCATGGCCGATCGGGTCAAACCGCTGGCCCAACAACTCGGCTCCGACCTCACGTTCCCGATGGACGTCGGCGCCGACGCGGACATCGAACGCGGCTTCGCCCATCTGAAGATGCGGTGGCCGCATTTCGACATCCTGGTGCATGCAGTCGCCTTCGCCTCGCGCGAGGCGCTCACCGGGAGTTTCGTCACGGCCACCGACCGCGAGGGCTTTCGCGTCGCGCACGACATCTCGAGCTACAGCTTGACGGCGCTCGCGCGCGAGTCGCTGCCCTTCATGACCGGGCGTGCCGGCGCCATCGTCGCGCTGTCCTACCTGGGCGCCATGCGCTCCTTGCCCGGCTACAACGTCATGGGTCTGGCGAAGGCGAGTCTGGAGGCCAACGTGCGGTTCCTCGCCGCCGATCTGGGGCCCTTGGGCGTGCGGGTCAACGCGATCTCCGCCGGTCCGATCAAAACGCTGTCCGCGGCCGGCATCCCGGGTTTGCGCCGCATGCTCGCGCACGTCGCGGCGGCCTCGCCGATCAAACGCAACGTCACCATCGACGATGTGGGCAACGTCGCCGCTTTCCTGTGCTCGGACCTCGCCGCCGGCATCACCGGCGAGGTGACCTACGTCGACGGCGGCTTCAATTCGGTGGGCATGAGCTTCCCGGCGGACGAACCGGCGTGACCCGCTGAATCGGCTCAAGGCAAAAAAAATTCGCGGCATGGCGTCAACGCGGCAGAGCGTGTCGCGTTAGGCACATACGGGTAAGATCGGCTGACTGAAACGGGGGTTGTATGCGGGGTAGAACGATCGTGAAGTCGATGACGCTGGGCGGTACGCTGCTCGCGCTCGGAGCTTGTTCCGGTTTGCCGGTACACACCGACTTGAACCCCGCCATGTCCGTGACGAGCTGCCGCAGCTACACCTTCGCCGACGAGCACGTTGCCAACGCCGACCAGCCCTCGGCCTTCGGTAATCCCTTGAATGCCGACCGTCTGCGGGTGGCGATTCAGGCCAACATGATGAGCAAGGGCATCCAGAAGGTCGCCGACCGGCGCGCCGCCGATTGCATCGTCGGCTACGCCATGGCCACCCGTCAGGTGTTCGACGATTATTACGGTAATTTCGGCGTCGGTTTGGGCTGGGGCGGCGGCTTCGGACGGCGCGGCTTCGGCGGTTACGGCGGTTTCGGCTTCGACGGGCCGTACGTCGACAACGAGACGCGGATTTCGATCGATCTGTTCGATGCGAAGTCGCGTATTCCCATCTGGCATGCCAGCGTGAGTCAAAACGTCGCCGAATTGAGCGGCCCGTACGCGGTGCAGAAAATCAACGCCGCGACCAGCGCGATTTTCAACAAGTTTCCGAACCTGGGCGCGCCCGTGCCGCCGGGACCGCGCACCGCAACGTAAGCGCGGCCCGCTATGGGCGCTTGATGATGCGCTGCACGAAGATGTAGTACAGCGCGGCGAGCACCACGCCCAACCCCACGACCAGGGCGAAAAACCGGTGTAGCGACCCGTTCAGCAGTTCCGGGTGCGCACCCAAGGACTCGCCCAGCCAGGCGAGCACCGAAGTCCAGATCAGCGCACCGCCCAGGGTCGCCGCGGCGTACCAGCGAAAGTCCATGCGCAAGATGCCGGCCGGTATGCCGATGAGGTGCCGGATCACCGGTAAGAGCCGCGAGAAAAATACGCCGGCCCAACCGTAATGAGCGGACCAGGCTTCGGCCATGCGGATCTTGGCGGCCGCGATCCCGACGTAGGGCCCCAAACGCAGCACCAGCGGGCGTCCCAGCCAGCGCGAACCCCAGTACATGATCGAGGCACCCAGCCACGAACCCACCGTGCCGGCGAGAATCACGCCCCACAGACTGAATTCGCCCTGGGTGTGCGCCAGGTAGGCGGCCGGCGGAATGATGACTTCGCTCGGGATGGGCACCAACGTGCTTTCCAGCGCCATCAGCCCGGCGATCAGCCAATAACCACCCTGTGCCAGGACCGATAAATACCAGTCCGCAAAATGCTGCAGCCAGGTGGTCACTTAATCGAGGGCCTGCTCGTTCAGCGTCACCTTCGCCACGGCGCGCGCGGCGAGCGCATAGGCTTGCGCCTCGTCGGCGCCCGACTGTTGTGCCAATTGGCGACGCAGCTGGGTATCCTGTCCCGGCGCGTCGCCGCTCGGGTCTTCCCGCACCTGGGTCACTTCGAGAACCACGCCGTCGCCATCGCCCAGCGCCAGTTTTTCATACACGGGCTTGCCCTGCGGTTTCGGCGCCTGAAACGCTTCGCGTCGGATTTCGAGCGGCACGGCCTGGTCCGTACGGGCCACGAACTTGGCGGCCTCCGGTGTCGTACCCAGGGTTTTCGCCACCGCACCCCACGGCTGACCCGCGGTAAGCTTTTGCACGGCGTCAGCGGCCGCTGCGGCGGCGAGTTCGGCACCGCGCTGCTGTTTCCAGGCCGCCACGACGTCCGCCTTGACGGCGTCGAGCGGCTGCTGTTGCGGCAGGGTGTGGTCGGTCGCCCGCAGCACCACGCCGCGTCCCTTTTCGACTTCGACGGTCGGACTCAAACGCCCGTCGAGCACGTCCTGGCTGAACGCGGCCTCGATCACCGGCGCCGAGCCCTTGAAATCGCCGCCGCCGTCGGTCCGGCTGAAGTGCGCAATGTCGTGCACCGGCAGGCCCGCCTTGCGCGCCACCACATCGAGATCCGTGGCGTTTTGCAGGGCGGCGTCGGCCAGCTGATCCTGGGCATTGTTGAACAGGCGCTCGGCCTCGTTGCGCCGATATTCGGCCTCGAGTTCGGTTTTGCTGGCCTCGAAACTCTTCACGGTGGCCGGATGAATGCCCTCGAGCTTGAGGATGTGGTAGCCGAACTTCGTCTTGACCGGACCGCGAATCTCGCCGTCCTGCATGCTGAACGCGGCATCGGCGAATTCCGGCACCCAGGTCTTCTTCTCGGCGAACCCTAGGTCGCCGCCCTGCTCGGCCGAGCCGGTGTCCTGCGAATATTGCTTGGCCAGCTTCGCGAAGTCCTCACCGCCCTGCGCGCGTTTGACCAGTGCGTCGGCCTTGGCCTTGGTTGCGGCATCGTCCTTCGGGTCGGCGACCTGCAGTAAAATATGGCTCACCCGGCGCTGCTCGGGCTGCGTGAAGCGTTCCGGCGTCTTGACCTTTTGCTCTTCGTAAAACGCCTTCAGTTGGGCGTCGGTCACCGCCACTTTGGCCTCGAGCTGCGCCATGCTGATCTCGACGTAGCGCAGGTTCACGGTCTCCGGCGTCATGTAACGCGATTTGTGCGCATCGTAGTACGCCTTGATGGCCGCATCGTCTGGCGTCGCGCCGGCCGCATACGTCGCCGCCGACAGAGTGAACCACGACACTTCGCGCTGTTCGCGGGTCAAGGCGCGCAACTGCGTCAATTCGGTGGGGGTCGTGAAACTCGAGAGAGATAGGGCCGTGTCGAGCTGCCTTACTTTGACATCGTGACGGAACAGCTCTTCGATCTCGGCGATCGAGCGCCCCTGCGCATGGAGCACGGCGATGGCGTGCGCCTGATCAAATTTGCCGTCCACCTGGAAGGCCGGCACCTGGCTCATGGCTTTCAATAGGTCGGCATCGCTCACCCGATAACCCAGGGCGTCGGCCCGCGTCACCACCGCTTCGCTGTTGACGTACTCGTCGAGCACGTGACGTTTGATCTGCGTGCGTAGCGCATCGTCGAGCGGACCGTTGGCTTGTTTCTCGTACTGCGCGAGTTGTTGCTGGTAGGCCTGGCGCACGTCGCTGCCGCCGATTTCGGTGCCGTTGACCTTGGCGGCGTAGGTGGGCGCGCTCATGGTCCAGTTGATGCCCCAAAACACGAACACCAGACCGACCGCGCCTAAAATCAGGCCGGCCATCCAGCCCTTCAACTTATCGTGAATCGTCTGCAGCATGCTCTTGAGAACCCCGTAGCTTTTCCTCTTACGCCCTTGGCGCGGCCAGATGGCACGCGCGGGACTCTTGTCAGGAAATGGCGGAGTGGACGGGACTCGAACCCGCGACCCCCGGCGTGACAGGCCGGTATTCTAACCAGCTGAACTACCACTCCGCATGCTGGTGGGTGCTGAGGGGATCGAACCCCCGACCCTCGCCGTGTAAAGGCGATGCTCTACCAGCTGAGCTAAGCACCCCCTGGCAAGAGGCGCGGAAGTCTACGCGACACATCGGCGCTTGGCTAGTGGCTGGTGACGTGTCGACGTCGGGGCCGGCGCCGGGTCGGCGCGCCGGAGTCAATCGTGTGGGTACGGGAAGAGATACCGCGCCATCGCCCAGGTTACCGCGCCGGTCTGCACCACCGTCGAACCGATCAAGGTCTGCACCACCGCGCTGGTGATGATGCGCCTGTCGGCGAGATCGGGATGCACGGCGATGAAGGCGACGTCAATGCCGATGGCCCGGTAGATCAGCCACATCACCGCGGTATTGAGCGACACGAACAACACGATGATCACCACCAGCATGACCCAGCGCTGACGCCCCTTGGTGACCTCGCCGTGCGGGCTCGGAAATTCTTTGACGGCCTGAACCGCCAGATTGATGGCGCGAGGGTTACCCACCGCCTCGTCAGCAGTCGCGTCAGCCGGCGGGTCGCCGCTCCCTACCCCATGATGATCTCGCGTTCCCTGCCGTCCTTCTCGCGCAAGATGACTTGGCCGTTCTGATTCGTGGTCCGCGCCGCAAGCTGTAACAGCGTGAGCGCGCGCCGAATCACCTCGGCATTCGAACTGGCATGTAACGTCTCGCGCAGCTCATCGAGCGCTTCGCGACCTTTCGTGTCCAATGCGAAACTCGTCACACCCGCCATGCTTCACCTCGCCCGATATATAGATTCCCTATCGAATCTATATATCACCCCAATGTGCCCGCAACAATCTCAATGCGCGCGTGCCTGTGCCTTGCCGCGGGCCGGCTTGCGCCGCCGTTTTTCGCCCGCGATGGTGGCGACCGCCGGCTTGGCATCCGGCGCCGGCAGCGGCGTGGGCATATGAGTCAATGCCACCTGCAACACCTCGTCGATCCATTTGACCGGTCGAATGTCGAGCTTTTCCTTGATGTTGGCCGCTATTTCGGCGAGATCCTTGGTGTTCTCGTCCGGAATCAAGACCGTGGTGATGCCACCGCGGTGCGCCGCCAACAACTTCTCCTTCAAACCGCCGATGGGAAGTACTTCGCCACGCAAGGTGATTTCACCCGTCATGGCCACTTCCGAGCGCACCGGAATCTTGGTGAGCGCCGAGATCAAGGCCGTGCACATACCGGCGCCCGCACTCGGACCGTCCTTCGGGGTGGCGCCTTCGGGCACGTGAATGTGCACGTCGGACTTCTGGTAGAAATCCATGTCCAACCCGAGCATGGCCGAGCGACTGCGCACCACGGTCATGGCGGCCTGAATGGATTCCTGCATCACTTCGCCCAATTGCCCGGTATGCGTAAGCTTGCCCTTGCCGGGCACCACGGCCGCCTCGATGGTCAACAACTCGCCACCCACCTCGGTCCACGCCAACCCGGTGACCTGGCCGATGCGGTTGCTCTCTTCGGCCTTGCCGTACCGGAAGCGCCGCACGCCCAAGTACTTGTCGAGATTTTTCTCATCCACGGTGACGGTCTTCTCGGCGGGCGCCAGCAGCAGCTGCTTGACCGCCTTGCGCCCGATCTTCGACAGTTCGCGTTCGAGATTACGCACGCCGGCTTCCCGCGTGTAGAACCGGATCATGTCCTGGATCGCAACGTCGCTGACCACCAGCTCGTCGACTTTCAAGCCATTCTGTTTCACCTGCTTCGGTAGGAGATAGCGCCGCGCGATGTTCGCCTTCTCGTCCTCGGTGTAGCCCGGGATCCGAATCACCTCCATGCGATCGAGTAATGGCGCCGGAATGTTCAAGCTGTTCGCGGTGCAGACGAACATCACCTCGGACAGATCGAAATCCACCTCGAGATAGTGATCGTTGAAGGTGCTGTTCTGTTCCGGATCCAGCACCTCGAGCAAGGCCGAGGACGGATCGCCGCGGAAATCGGTCGACATCTTGTCGATCTCATCCAGCAGAAAGAGTGGATTGCGCACGCCGCACTTGGCAAGATTTTGAATGATTTTACCGGGCAT
>CAZZXZ010000161.1:0-6319 GCA_964658135.1 uncultured Acetobacteraceae bacterium
CACCGGTCGCACCGGCCCTCGCGAGCGAACTACCATACGGTTTGAACGTCGATTTTCTTTTTGCCAAGCGCGCCACGCGAATCCAGTCCGTTTCCTGCGTCGGAACATTAATTTACACCGCACGCAATTAATTTGCACTGCAGTAATTAACGTGATATTAAATTGTGTTGCATGGCCGCCGCGGGGCTATGCGGACACAAAGGACTCGACAACGTGACTCGCGATCCCAAACACGACATCCTGTTTCAGCCCACGTCCGTATCCTGCGCGCCGCCGGCGGTGTATTGAATGCGGAGTAAACCGGTCTATGCGCCGCTGCAGGCCGATGCCCGCGGGCGCTATCCCGTGATGGTGGCCGTGGGTGTCGGCGCGGAAGCGCTGCTGCGGGTGGTGCGCGAATTGGCGTTGGCGGCGCCGGCCAGCCTGCCGGAAACCCGCGTGCTGTTGGCTCCCGAGGCCGGCGCGGCGGGTACGGCCGCCGAAACGTTCCGTCGCTGCGGACTGCGGTCGGTCGCCGAGTTCGCCGCACCGAGCGCTCTGCTCGGCGACTTGCGCGTGGTTCTCGAGCAGGCGCTGATGGGAACTCGCCTGTACATCGCGGGGCCGGAGAGTTTCATCGGGCTTGCGCTGCGCATGGCCTTGCAGTTCGATCTCAACAAAGACGAAATTCGTGCCGAAGCCTGCGGCACGTTGGCACGCCGCGTTCACTGCGTCCATTGTCGCGCGGATACCGAGGATGTGCGGACCAACATCGTGCGCTGTTCGGGGTGCGCGCGCTGGTTGCTGGTGCGCGATCACTACTCGCGTCGTCTCGCGGGCTACATGGGCGTCATGGCCGATGCGGAGGCACCCGGCGAACTGCCCGCGTTGCAGGTGCTCTATCCATGAGCAGCGCGCAGACCCTGGCCGTCGAAGTGGCCGCCGTGGAACAGGTGACGCCGCTCATCAAACACTTCACGTTGGTGGCGGCTGCCGGAGGCGCATTGCCGGCGTTTTCCGGCGGCTCGCACATCATCGTCGTGATGCATGCGCCGCTGCGCGTACATCGCAACCCCTATTCGCTGCTCGGCTCGCCGCGCAATTTGGATCGCTACGAGATCGGCGTGCGGCACATGGAGAATTCACGCGGTGGTTCGCAGTTCATGCACGACACGGTGCGGGTGGGTACCCGCCTGGACATCGCGCATCCGGTGAATCTCTTTGCGCTGGATAAAATCGCGCGCAAGCACGTGTTGATCGCCGGCGGCATCGGCATCACGCCGTTCCTAGCCCAGCTCGAGGATTTGCACGGCGCAGCCGTGCCCTACGAGATGCATTATGCGGTGCGGTCGGCAGCCCACGCCGCATTTTTGAACCGGCTGCGCGAGCGCGCGGGCGACCGGCTAACCCTGTACGACGACAGCGCGCATCAAACCATCGACTTCGATCGTCTGCTGTCGAGCCAGCCGCTCGGTACCCATGTCTATGTATGTGGACCGGCCGGCCTCATACGACGCGTCATGGACAGCGCGCACGTCTGGGGCTGGCCGGACAGTCACATCCATGCCGAGCAATTCGCCGCCCCGCCGGTGGGCGACGCGTTCGACGTGTTTCTGGGCCGAACACGGAAAACCGTGCACGTGCCGCGGGATCGCAGTTTATTGGAGAGCCTCGAGGCTGCGGGTATCGAGGTTCCGTATCTGTGCCGCGGCGGCGTCTGCGGCTACTGTCGGACCCGCATAACGCAGCTCGAGGGCGAACTCGTGCACAACGATCACTTTTTATCGGACGCGGAACGGGCGGCGCGCACGAGCATCATGCCTTGCGTGTCGCGCGCGCAGTGCAAGACTCTGGTACTCGACCTGTGAGGCGCGGCGCATGAGCACGGTGTTCAAAGCCGACGAGACGTTCCGGGACGATTTCACGTTTTGCAACAGCCCGACGGCCGTGCGCCGCTTCCCGATGCCGTTCCCCGACGATCGCTACATGTACTCGGTCAACATCGAGCGGCATACGGCGGGCGCCGCCGGTTCCGTCACGGAATTCGCGTTCGACGTCGATGAGCATTACATCTCGGAATGTCGTGAACGCGCACTGGTGCTGGCGGCCGAGCCGCTGCGTTTCCAAGCGCTGCCGCACATGCTCGCTGCGCAGTGGGACTGTCTCGAACTGGTCATGGAGTCGTTCGCGCGCGATTACCCATCCCATTTCTCGCTGGTCAAACAAGGCAATCGGTGGCACTGGGTCAATCGGCTCCTCGGGGTCGATCGGCGCTTCATCTTCGGCGCGTGCGACACCTTGCCGCAGCAACCGCTCGACTACATCGGCCGCCAGGCGCAGGGCGACTTCGTGCTCATGGACCAGCGCGACGGGGATCTATGGACCGAAGCAGGCGTCGTCACCACCCAGGCGGATTGGTCCTTGGATTTCAATCTGGGCATGACCTTCGAGGAATGGCACGGTCCGGTGCCCCTTGCCCACGAACTGAACGTCTTCGAGCGCGCGCTCAAATACTTGTTGAATTTGCGTCTGGGATCACCCGTACGGCGTTTGAACTGGAGTCTCACCATCCATCCCCGCCTGGACACGTCGCCGGAGAATTATCCGCGCTGGGCCGCGGACCGTAGCCGCGTCACTGCGCAAAACGTGGGCGGGTTGGTGCATCTGCGGGTGGAATTGCAGGGTCTGTGGCGATTACCACGCAGCAATGCGGTGCTGTTCGGCATCCGCTGCTATCTCATCAGCCTCGATGAACTCGTCACCGTGCCCAAATGGGGTCGTCGCTTGCACCGCGTTTTGAAAGGCCTGCATCCGGCCTTGATCGAGTACAAGGGCATGGCGCGCTATCACGGCGCGCTGGTCGAGTGGCTTGCGCAGCACGACGACGGCGCCACGACGACCCCCGGCACGGCGCCGGACTGAAGCGCCGCGATGCCGCCCTACAGCGACTCGGTGCCCGGCTCTTCGGCCGGGCTCGCCGTGGTTCTGCTGATCCCCGCTAGATGATTTTCGATCTCGGCACCGAAATAGGCTTGGGGGTCGGAGGGCGTCTCGCCTTCGGCGCGCTCGCGCGCCGCCACCGCTGCTTTCGCCTTGTTGAAGGCGTCGCGCAGGGTTTTGGACGCGGGTAGCGCGTCCCGAAAGAAAGCTTCGCCGAAATAGGTGAGGTCGCGATCGTTGGAACAACCGAACGAGGTGCGATCGGCGGCGGCGGCCGTGATGATGACGGTACGGGCATCGCGCAGAGGATCGATGAAGATTCCGGCATAACAGGCGGAGATGACGATGACCCGCCATTCGATGCCGGCATCGTGCAGCGCCTGTGCCAGCACGTCAGGTGCGAGGTCTATCAGCGGGAAATGCGAGTTCTCGACGGCGATCCCATCCATCGAACCATGCGAGGAGATCGCTAGGAACAGCACGTCGCGGTCGAGTTTCATGTGCGCGGCGATTCCCTGCAACGCATAGTCGAGTCCGGACACGCTCGCGAGCGGTGCGCGGTCGAGATCTCGCTCATCGTTGATGAGCGAGATCTGCCGATCGATCGTGCCGAAGCGTTCGCCGATGACTCGCGCCGCCAAGCCGATTTCTTGCGCAAAGACTTTTTGATCGCCGACGCCGGCGAAGCCCACGAAGAATCCTTGGGCGCGTAATGACGACTCGCGCCGCACGGACATGAGGGCCTTGTCGATGCGATCCGACTGCTCGAACAGCGCCACTTCCTGTTGCTCGATATTTTGGTCGGCCGCCGCGCTGTCGGTGTCCAACGGATTCCACAGGTCGGGAATCGCATTCACGGCATCGCTCAGCACGATGAACCCGCCGATGAAGACCACGCCGAGCGCTGCGGCAATGCGCTGCGATTCACCCGTCAGCATGCGCAGGCCGCGTCCGAGGTAGAGCAACCCATACATCGCGACGATGACCGCGGAACACCAAAACCACACCGGGGCAGCCAGCACCCCCACCACCGCCATGAGCAACAGCGGCACCGGTACCAGACCGGTGACGAGAAGTAGCGTCGCACTCCATGGGGGCGTGGGATGCGAACGCGCGCGCAGTAAGGCGGCCAATCCCAGTAGCGCGAGCACATACCAGGCGAGCAGCGGCGCACCGTCGATGACAAACGCAGGTTCCGGCTGACGCTGCCACCAGTCGAGCGCGGTCCACAGTCCCAGCCACAGTACGACGAGTGCACCCAACGACGGCAGAGGACTGGCCGACGGCACGGTATTCACCCTGCGCAGGCTCCAAAGACTCAACAGCGTCTTTGACCAAGACGTCTGCGCCTGCCTTGCCGTCGCGTTTTCGCTCATGAACCTTTTGCCTCTGCCCGATCGTCGGATCGTGTCGGAGCATCGTAGAGGAGTGCACGATGCGAGTCATGCGCTCGTTTGCATAGCGAGGTTTGCAATGCACGCCCTGCTAAAGTGCGAAGTCGCTGCGAAAGCGCATTCAATTCATCGTACCCACCGCGCAATGAACTTGCGGGTGAGTAAACGCTATGTTACGAATTGATGCGCGCTCGTGACCTGCCGTGTGGTCGGCACCAACTTGACGAACGAGATCGCGGCGTCGACCATTGCGACCACCCGCGCCGCGACCAACCAGCCGCGGACTCTGAGCGTCGATTTCAGTACAAGTTCTAGGGAGAATCGGTGCACGACCATTCATCCGCAGCGGCCGATCGAGACGCGAAACAGCTGCGCGCCTTGGGCTATGTTTCGTATTTCGACCGCAGCATCGCGAAGTGGGAAAGTTTTTTGCTGGGGTTTACCTCCCGCGCTGGGCGACACCGGATTTCGCGCCGTCATCGTCGTGGTGGTGTCCTTCATTTTCTCATTGGCCGCGCACGCCCGACGCCGCGTGGTATGTCGATGACGGCATGCTTGTGACGACCCCAGGCATCATGGGCGCAGGCGGGTTGCACATGGCCTCGGCGAGGCCTTTTGAGCACGGTAACGCACCGGCCGGCGATGCACACCGACTGCGAACCCAGCCGCGATGAGCGGCCATGACCTCAGCCGCTCGCTCAAAGGGCGCCACCTGACGATGATTTCGATAGGCGGCATCATCGGTGCAGGCCTGTTCGTGGGCAGCAGCACCTCGATCATTGCGGGCGGTCCGGCGAGCTTTATCAGCTATGCGGTCACGGGCGTGCTCATTTTGCTGGTCATGCGCATGTTGGGTGAAATGGCGACGGCCATGCCACAGGTGCGCTCGTTCACGGAATTCGCCCGCGCCGGTTTGGGCGAGGGCGCCGGCTTCGTGGTGGGCTGGCTGTACTGGTACTTCTGGGTGCTTACGGTTCCGGTCGAGGCGATCGCGGGCGCCAAAATCCTTCAAACGTGGATTCCCCTCTCCCCGCTCGAGATCGGCGGGGGCCTGATGACGGTGATGACGGGCGTCAATCTGATGTCCGCCCGCTCCTATGCCGAATTCGAATTTTGGTTCGCGTCGATCAAAGTCGCCGCGATTCTCGCCTTCATCGTCATCGCCGCCTCGTATGCCCTCGGATGGACGTCGCCGCACGCCACGTTCGCCAATCTCGTCGATCATGGCGGTTTCACGCCGCACGGTTGGCTCGCCGTTCTGGCCACGGTACCCACCGTATTTTTTGCCATGACCGGCGCGGAAATCACCACCATCGCGGCGGCCGAATCTGCGCAGCCCGACAAGGCGGTGGCCAAGATGAGTTCCGCCGTCATCGGCCGCATACTCATTTTTTACGTCATCTCGCTGTTTCTGATCGTTTCGGTCACGCCCTGGAACACGATCCGCTCGGGCGAATCGCCGTTTACCCTGGCGCTCGACACCATGCACGTGCCGTGGGCCGGCGCGGTCATGAGCGTCATCATCCTGACGGCCGTCCTGTCGTGCATGAATTCGGCATTCTATGTCAGCTCCCGGGTGCTGTTCATTCTCGCGGCTCGCGGCGATGCCCCGCAGCGGTTGGTCAAACTGAACGCTCGACGGGTCCCCTCGGCCTCGGTGTTGATCGGTGCCTTGGCCGGCTTCTTGGGCATCGTGGCGGCTACCGAGGCGCCGCAAGCTGTTTTCGACTTCTTGGTCAGCTCATCCGGTGCTCTGATCGTTTTTGTCTACACGGCGATTGCTCTCGCCCAGATCAGACTCCGCAGACAGCGCGAGCGCGCCGGCGTAGCGGCGCCCCCAGTGACCATGTGGTTGTTTCCCTGGCTGAGCTACGCGGCGATCGCGGGCATGGTGGCGGTCATGAGCGCCATGGCCTTTACTCCGCGCCTACAGCAAGATTTCAAGTTCAGTTGTATCACGCTGGTGGTGGCGGTTCTCGCATACCGCATCAAAAAGCGGCGTTCCT
>CAZZXZ010000162.1:0-6230 GCA_964658135.1 uncultured Acetobacteraceae bacterium
TGCCCCAGCATCTGCGACATGATCTGCTGGCTCATGTCGTGCGAGCGCGATACGCGGGTCACCAGGATGGCCACCGCCACCGACAGTAACAAGGCGGGTATTTGCGCCACCAAACCATCGCCGATCGTCAGCAGCGCGTACGTTTTACCGGCATCGGCCAACGACATGTTGTGTTGCGCGGCGCCGATGATGGTGCCGCCGAAAAGATTGATGAACACGATGAGGATGCCGGCGATGGCGTCGCCGCGCACGAACTTGCTGGCACCGTCCATGGCGCCGTAAAAATCTGCCTCTTCGCGCACTTCTTGGCGCCGCACGATGGCCTCCGCCTGCGTGATGATGCCGGCGTTCAGGTCCGCATCGATGGCCATCTGCCGACCCGGCATGGCATCCAGCGTGAAGCGTGCGCTGACCTCGGAAATACGGCCGGCGCCTTTCGTGATGACCACGAAGTTGATGATGACCAGCACGACGAACACCACCATGCCGACGGCGTAGTTGCCGCCGACCACGAACTGACCGAAGGCCGCGATCACATGGCCGGCCGCGTGCGCACCCGTATGGCCGTTCATCAACACGATACGGGTCGAGGCTACGTTCAACCCCAATCTCAGCAGCGTGGCCCCCAGCAGGACCGTGGGAAACGTCGCGAACTCGAGCGCACGCCGCACGTAGATGACGGCGAGCAGAATGATGAGCGAGAGCGAAATATTGAAGGTGAAGAAGACGTCGAGCAGAAACGCCGGCAGCGGCAGCACCATCATCGCGATGACGGCCATCACCAAGATCGGCACGCCCAAGCCGTTGCGGGCGAACTCACCGACGGTTGCGATTGCGGCGCGCCCGTTCATACGTCGGCGTACTCGTCGCCCACGGTGGGATTGGGGCGGCTCACGCGCGCGGCCAGTGTGGGATTCAACAGGCGGACTCGGAAGATGTACGAGAGCACTTGCGCCACGGCGACGTACAGACCGGCGGGAATTTCACGGTCGAGGTCGGTGGATTTATACAGCGCGCGCGTCAACTTCGCCGCTTCGAACACCGGCACCCGATGCTCTTCCGCGATGCGGCGGATGTTGGCGGCCACCAGATCCGCGCCCTTCGCGAGTACGCGCGGTGCACGCATGTTCGCCGGGTCGTACTTGAGCGCCACCGCAAAGTGAGTCGGATTGACGAGCACCACGTCCGCGCTGGGAACTTTGTGCATCATGCGCCGGCGTGCCAGCTGCTGTTGCATTTGACGGATACGCTGCTTGGTCTCCGGTCGGCCGTCCGATTCCTTGGCCTCGTCGCGCACTTCCTGACGCGTCATGCGCAACGCACGCTTGAATTGAAACAACTGCAGCGGCACGTCGACGGCGGCGATGATGGCGAGCGATGCGCACAGCCAAACGAAAGCCCAGCCGAGCAGACCGGCGCCACGCCCGATCGCGGCACGCGGTGCCATGTGGCCCAACGACATCACGTCCCTGAACAACCAGGACACGATGCCGGCGCACACGCCGCCGATCACCACGCATTTCAACAGCGCCTTACCCAGTTCGCCGACACCGTGCAGGCCGAACAGGCGTTTCATGCCCTCCAGCGGACTCATGCGCGAGAAGTCCGGCGTCATGGCCGCCGGGCTGAAATTCCAGCCGCCGAGCATCACCGAGGCGAGCAGCACGAGAACGATCAGCGTCCCGAAGATCGGCAGCAGCGCAACCACCGCGTCGGTTGCCGCACTGCCGAGCGCCGCGGTCATCGAGTCGCTGTCGCGCAAGCGCTCCGCCTCGATGCTCAGGGAGGTGCGCATCAAATGCGACATGCGCCCAGCCAACGACCCGCCGACCGCGATCAAGGTGGCGCTGCCGCCGATCATGGTCGCGAAATTCACCAACTCGCGCGAGCGGGGCAGTTGTCCGCGCTCACGCGCCTGTTCGAGGCGTCGTGCCGATGGTTCTTCGGTCTTCTCGCCGCCCGATTCGGCTTCGGCCATCAGTGCACCCCCGCGGTGGGTGTACCGACCAGCTCGATCACCGCGTGCAGCGCGCTGTCTATCAGGCTGGAAATACCGATCATGATGCCGTCGAGGCCGACGATGAGCACGAAGAATCCGCACATCAATGTGATGGTGAACCCGATGCCGAAAAGGTTTAACTGCGGTGCCGCGCGCGTCACCACGCCGAGCGCGAGGTTCACGATGATGAGCGCGATGACGGCCGGCAGCGCCACCAGCGTGCCGGTCTCGAATATGCGCGCACCCCAGGTGGCGACCGCGATCAGAAAGCCCTTGTCGATATTGCCCGCCCCGATGGGAAGGGTCTCAAAACTGTTCGCCAAGGCACCCAACAGCACCAGGTGACCGTTCATCGCCAGGTAGGTCAGGATGCCCATCATCATGAACATCTGGCCGAGGACGGGCACGTTCGCACCGCGCTGCGGGTCGACCAGCGTGGCGAAGCCCAATCCCATCGTGGATGAAATGGCCTGCCCGGCGAAGGTGAGCGCTTCGAAGGCCAACTCCATGGTCATGCCGATGGCGACGCCGATCAGGATCTCCTGCACCGCCGTCAGCATGCCGGCCGCGGAGAAGATGGATAGCGCATCGGGCACCGGCACCAGCGGCGCGACGAGCACCGTCAGTGATACCGTCAGGACGATCTTGACGCGACCGGGAATGGTTTTTTCGCTCGCGATCGGCGCCGCTGCAACGAAGCCGCCGATACGCAAGGACGGCCACCACAGGCGGCTTACCCATTGCGAATAGTCGACTGCGTTGATGACGATGGGTTGCATCCGGTTCAACCGATCACGGTCGGGATGCTGGCGTAGAGGTCGTGCGTAAAATCGACCAGCATGCGCAGGATCCACGGTCCCGCGGCGAACAACGTGAGGACGAGCAGCAACAGTTTCGGAATGAAGCTCAGCGTCGATTCGTTGATCTGAGTCGCCGCCTGTAGCATGCCGATCAAGAGTCCGGTCACGAGCGCGACGAGCAGCATCGGCGCCGCAACCATCGCGGTGATCATCAAGGTGCTGTGCGCGAGATCCATGACGTATTCCGGGGTCATTGATGGAAACTCGACGCCAAGGTGCCGATCAGCAGGGTCCAACCGTCCACCACGACGAACAGCATGATCTTGAACGGCAAGGATACGAGCACCGGCGACAGCATCATCATGCCCATGGACATCAAGACGCTTGCCACGACCAGATCGATGACCAAGAACGGAATGAACACCATGAAGCCGATCTGAAATGCGGTCTTCAACTCGCTGGTGATGAAGGTCGGCAGCAGCACGGTGAGCGGCACGTCCTCGGGACTCGCGAACTGGCTCTTGCCGGATAATTTCGTGAACAGCTGCAGATCGTTTTCCCGGGTCTGCGCGAGCATGAACTTCTTCAGCGGACCCACCGTCCGGTCGAGCGCCAGTTCGCCGGCGATCTGACCGTCCATGTACGGTTTGATGCCGTTGGCATACGACTGATCGAGGGTGGCGCTCATGACGAAGAACGTCAAAAACAGGGCCAGTCCGGTGAGCACTTGATTCGAAGGCGTGGTTGCCATGCCGAGGGCCTGACGCAGGATCGAGAGCACGATGATGATGCGGGTGAAGGCCGTCATTGCGAGCAAAATCGCCGGCAACAGCGTCAATACCGTCATCAAGATCAAGATCTGGAACGTCAAGGAGTAGGACTGCGCGCCGTCGGCCGCGGTTTTGATGGCGACGGCGGGCAGCGATACCTGCGCACTCGCGAGGGCCATGGGCGACGCGGCGGCGATCGTCAGCGCGATGAACCGCCGACCGATGCTCAAGGGGTCGCTCCGGGGCGTCTCATGAACTCGCGTAGACGATCGGCGAATACCGGGGCCGCGGTCGACTCCTTGAGCACCAGCGGTGCGGCGAGCGGGGTCAGTCCCACCAGACCGCCCGCACCGATGCCGACGAGAACCTGGGAGGCGCCGACGCGGATCAACACGATGCGCTCGCGGGGACCCAGCGCCAGTTCGTCGACGACGGCGATATCGCCCCGTCCGCGGGGCCCGGCGAGCTTGAACCGCTTGACGGCCCAACTGATGGCAAAGATCAAGGCGACGATGGCCAGCAGACTCAAGGTGAGCTGCGCGAGGCTGCTCACCGACACGGGCGACGTGGGTTGCGCGAGACCGTTCATCGAGCGTGTTCCATCCTCTCCGTGGCACTCACCACGTCGGTCAGACGGATCCCGAATTTGTCGTTGACCACGACCACCTCGCCGCGCGCGATGCGGACGCCGTTGACCAGCACGTCGAGCGGTTCGCCGGCCAGACGATCCAATTCGACGATGGCTCCCGGCGCCAATTGCAATAGATCCCGCACCGGCATGCGCGCGCGGCCCACTTCGAGGGCCAGCGTGACGGACACGTCCAGTATCAGGTTCAGATTCATCTCTTGCCCGTTGCCGCTGACGGAACCGGGGCTCAGTTCGTTGAACTGCGCGCGCGCGACGGCGGCGCTCTTCGGATCGGGGACACTCATGCCGAGCCTCCGGGAAGGATTTTCAGCGCATTGCGACCCTGCGAGACGCCGAAGCGGCCGCGGTACAGGGCCACCTCACCCGCCAATAAAGTGACGTGTTGCGGTGCGTCGATCGGAATGACGTCGCCCGGCGTCAGCCGCACGAGATCGCCCAGACTAATTTGCGCCTGCGCAAGAATGGCGCGCGTTTCCACTTCCGCGTCGTGCAGCGCCGTGCCCAGCGTCGGACCCCAAGCCGCTTGTTTACGAACCGGGGCGCTGCCGCCCTCCGAGGCCAGCGCTTCACGCAAGGTGGCCACCATGGCTTCCGGTATCAGCCATTCGATGCGGCCGCTGCGGGCGCCGAATTCCACGCTGAACCTCAGCACCAACAGCGGCTCTTGCGGGGCGCCCAACTGCATCAAACGAGGATTGGTCTCCAGCTTGACCAGTTCGGGTTCGAGCGGCGCGACCGGCGTCCAGGCAAAAGTCCATTCCGGCGCGATACTGCGCAACAACAGCCCCTGGAAGCGCTGGGCAGCGGGCGCGATGGCCGCCTGAACGTCGGGCGTGGCACGCCCCGAGCCGCCGAAGAAACCGTCCAGCAACGCCAGCAACAACGCGGGTTCGATGCTGACGAATGCGATCCCCGGCAACGGCTTGAGGCGCACCATCGCGAGGCTTGCCGGCACCGGCAGCGCAGCCTGCAACTCGCCGGCCTTGGCCAGATCGAGCGCGGTGAAGTGGGCGAGCACGTCGCGTCCCAGCAGGGTGGAGAGCGCCGCGGTCATGCGATCCGCGAACGTCTTGCAGACGATCTCGAGCATCGGCAACTGGGTGCGATTGATGCGCACCGCCGTCAAATCATAGGGTCGGACGTTGGCCGGATCGGTCTTCTCCAGGAGCGCGGAGACTTCTTCTTCGGAGATCGAATTCGCGGGTGAGCCCGAGGCGGCGGCCACGGCAGCGGCGGTCTCGACGTCGGTGGCAGCCATTACTGCACCACGAAGCTGGTGAACAACAGATCGTCGATGTCTTCGCCGCCCTGTTTCTTTTGCACGGCGCGCACCTCCGCTAGCGCTTCCATGCGCAGCTTCTCCTTACCCTCGCGCGACATCATCGACTGATAGTCGCGATTGCTCATCAGCAACAAAAGGTTGTTGCGAATCATAGGGATGTTCTTTGTGACGCTCTCGATGGCCTTCTGATTGCTGGCCATGAGTTCCATCGTGATCTGCAGAAAACGCACCACCGAGCCGTCTTCGAAATTGACCACCAGCGGAGGATCGATGGCGTAATACATAGCCGCCTTACCAGCGCCCTCTTCACCATGACCGCCCGCTGCCGCCACCGGCGCGACGGCCGTGATCTTGCCGTCCTTGTCTAGTTTGAAATCGGGAAGCGGGTGCAAGCGCGCGTTGATGGTGCCGCCGACCACCACCGCACCGAGCGTCAAAACGAAGATGCCGACCCCGTTCACGAGCTTGCCCATCATGCCGCCGGATTTCGGCGGGGGCGGGGGGGGAGCGTCGTCGGCTGTATCGGCCATGTTGTGCAATTCCTAACGCGGCGCGACTGCCGCCGTTAGTAATTAGCAAGTTCTATGCCAGATGGCCGCTAACTTATTTTTCGCTTATTTTTCCGATAGTTACCAATCTGGCCTATCAGCCACGTTCAGGTGACGTCGATAAACGTCGATTAATTGACGGTCAGAATTTCAGCGATACTCGTAATCCCGGCCGGGCGTCG
>CAZZXZ010000163.1:0-2842 GCA_964658135.1 uncultured Acetobacteraceae bacterium
ACTCCTTGCCTCACCGCTCGCAACGGGAGGCTACAACCGTAGGGAGCCTACAATGCGGCATTACGAAATCGTGCTCTTGGTCCATCCGGATCAGAGCGAGCAGGTTCCTGCCATGGTCGATCGCTACAAGGGCATGATCAGTGCCGGCGGCGGCCAGGTGCATCGCTTCGAGGATTGGGGTCGACGTCAGCTCACCTTTCCGATCTCGAAGGTGCACAAAGCGCATTACATTTTATTGAACATCGAAGTCGACCAGAAGACGCTCGATGAGTTGACGGGATCCTTCCGTTTCAGCGACGCCGTGCTGCGTAGCCTGGTCGTGAAGATGGACGAAGCCGTCACCGAAGCCTCGCCGATGGCGCGTGCGCCCGACGAGAATGCCCGCCGTCACGACGATTTCGGTGACGATGGCGACGATGACGACGTGCCCATGGGCGCCCGGAACTAGGAGTACAACATGGCCCGTTTTTTCCGCCGCAAGAAATTTTGCCGATTCACCGCCGATGAAGTCAAACAGATCGACTACAAGGATCTGACGACTCTCAAGAGTTACGTCACCGAGACCGGCAAGATCGTACCAAGCCGCATCACCGGTACGCGCGCTCATTACCAGCGCCAGCTGCAACTGGCGATCCGCCGCGCGCGTTTTCTGGCGCTGCTGCCTTACACCGATCAGCATTAAGCTGTAAGGGCCACTTCCATGGACATCATTTTATTGCAGAAGGTCGCGAACCTCGGCCAGATCGGCGATCGCGTCAAGGTCAAGTCCGGCTATGCGCGCAACTTCCTGGTACCCACCGGCAAGGCCACCATGGCGACGGTGACCAACATTGCGAAGTTCGAAGCACAGCGCCACGAACTCGAGGCGAAAGCCAATCAGGAACTGGAATCGGCCCAGGCGCGCGCCGTCAAGTTCGAAAACTTCAAACTCGAATTGCGGGCCAAGGCCGGTTCTGAAGGTAAGTTGTTCGGCTCCATCGGCACATCGGACATCGCCGAGGCTGCCGTCAAGGCGGGACAGCCCATCACGCGCAGCGAAGTGCGCATGCCGAACGGACCGATTCGCTCGACGGGCGACCATCAAGTGCAGCTGCACCTGCATACCGACATTGACGTGGCCATGACGGTCACCGTCGTCGCCGAAGAGTAGCGCGGCCGACACGCAGCGATAACCGATCCATGGGGGCGAGCGGCGTTAGCGACCTACGTTTACCGCCTCATTCGGTGGAAGCCGAGCAATCCGTGCTCGGCGGCTTGATGCTCGATGCAGCCGCGTGGGACCAGGTGGCCGATCGCGTCCTCGCCGAAGATTTTTATCGTAACGACCACCGCCTGATTTTCGATGCCGTCAGAGGTTTGATCGAACGTAGCCAACCCTGCGATGCCGTGACCCTGTCCGGCCATTTGGAAAGCCAGGGGGTGTTGGATCAGGTGGGCGGTCTGTCTTACTTGGGCACGCTCGCCCGCGACACGCCCACGGCGGCCAACATCCGTGCGTATGCGGACATCGTCCGCGAGCGCTCCGTGCTGCGTCAGCTCATCACGGCCGGCAACGAGATCGTCACCAATGCACTCGCGCCGGAGGGCCGTGAAGCGCGCGAAATCGTCGACGGTGCCGAACGAGTGGTATTCGAGATCGCCGAGCGCGGTTCGCGCGGCAAGGTGGGATTCCGCGCCGTCAAAAACATCCTTCCAGAAGTCGTCAATAAAATCGACGAGATGTACCATTCGGACGGCAAGCTCACCGGCATTTCCACCGGTTTCAAAGTCCTCGACGACATGACCTCCGGCATGAATGCCGGCGATCTCATCATCGTGGCGGGACGGCCGTCGATGGGTAAGACCACGCTCGCCGTCAACATCGCCGAGAACGCCGCGTTGGGGTCGAACAAGTCGGCCGCCATATTCAGTATGGAAATGTCCGCCGAGTCGCTGACTCTGCGCATGATCTCATCGCTCGGCCGGATCAACCAAAGTCACCTGCGTTCGGGCCGGCTCAGCGAGGACGACTGGCCGCGCATCGACTCGGCCATGACGCAGCTCGGTGCCGCCAAGATCTACGTGGATGAAACGCCGGCACTGACGCCCACCGAAGTACGGGCGCGCGCGCGCCGCTTGAAGCGCGAACGTGGGCTCGACCTGATCGTGGTCGACTACCTGCAATTGATGCAGGTCGCCGGCACCAAGGAGAATCGCGCCACGGAAATTTCAGAGATCTCACGTTCTCTGAAGGCACTCGCGAAGGAACTGAAGGTTCCCGTGATTGCGCTGTCGCAGCTGAATCGGGGCGTCGAGCAGCGAGTGGAAAAGAAGCCGGTGATGTCGGATCTGCGTGAATCGGGGGCTATCGAGCAGGATGCGGACGTCATCCTGTTGATCTATCGCGAAGAGGTGTACGACGTGAACACCACGCGCAAAGGCATCGCCGACATCATCATCGCGAAGCAGCGCAATGGTCCGACCGGGGAGGTGCAGCTGACTTTTCTCGGGCAATACACCAAGTTCGAGAACTATGCGCCCGAGTCCTACGCCGAAGGCGTCTTTCGCTGAGCGCCGTGGACGCCTGCGCGAGGTGAGGCCGATGGTCAGCGCGACCATCGACACGGAGGCGCTGCGACACAATTTGAGCGTCGTACGGCAGCGGGCGCCGCGTGCGCGGGTCATGGCGGTCATAAAGGCCAATGGTTACGGGCACGGGCTCGTCGTTGCAGCCCGGGCGTTGGAGTCGGCGGATGCCCTCGCGGTGGCTCGCGTCGACGAAGGCCTCACGCTGCGGCAGGCGGGCATCGCAACCCGCACGGTGTTGCTGGAAGGCGTCTTCGACGGGGACCAGTTGCGGGGC
>CAZZXZ010000163.1:2852-6076 GCA_964658135.1 uncultured Acetobacteraceae bacterium
CGCCCCGCTTCGAGCTCGTCGTGCACGCACCGGAACAGATTCAGCTCCTGCGCGAGGCGGCAATCGGCAGCACGTTCAAGATCTGGCTGAAACTCGATACCGGCATGAACCGGCTCGGCTTCAAGGGCGCCGCGTTTCACGCAGCGCTCGAGGCGTTGAACGGCATTGCAGCGGTGCAGGCGCCGGTCAACCTGTTCACCCATCTGGCGTCCGCCGACGTTCCCGAGCTGCCCTCGACCGCCGAACAACTCAGGCTATTTTCGACCGCCACCGCGTCTCTGGCCGGCGAGCGGAGCATCGCGAACTCGGCCGGCATGCTGGGATTCCCGGCTGCTCAGGCCGATTGGGTGCGCCCCGGGCTGTTGCTCTATGGCGCCTCGCCGTTCCCGGGCTCGACCGGTGCCGACTGGGGTCTGCGGCCTGCCATGACGTTGCATTCGCATGTCATCGCCGTCAAGAATCTCGAAGTCGGAGAACGCGTGGGTTACGGTGGCGCCTGGGTTGCCGAGCGGCCGACCCGCTTGGCGGTGGCCGCCGTGGGCTACGGAGACGGCTATCCGCGTAGTCTGCCATCGGGTGCTCCGGTGTTGGTCAACGGTGAGCGGGCGGCGCTGGCCGGGCGCGTATCCATGGACATGATCGGGATCGACGTCACCTCAATGCGGGTCGCGCCGGCGATGGGCGATCCCGTGATCCTGTGGGGCGAGCGTTTGCCCGTCGAAGAAATCGCGGTCTGGGCGCAGACCATTCCCTACGAGCTGCTGTGCGGTATCAGTCAGCGGGTAGCGGTCACTCAGTTCTCGAAGAACCCCATCTTCACGCCGGCGAGTTGAATCACGTCGTTGTCGTTCAGGCGCCGAGCCTGCGGACCGATCGGCACGCCATTGACCTGCGGATAGTCGTTTTCCTTGCCGCTGTCGACGTGTACGATGAAATAGCCTTCGGAGCGCCGCGTGATCGCCGCGACCTGAATGCCGGGGCGACCCAATGTGGTCAGGGCCTTCGTCAACTCCAGCTCGCGTCCTGCGAAGGCGCCGCTCAGCACCTGCAGTTTGGCCTTCGGCAGCGCCGTCACATTGTCGGGAATACCGATGGGCGCGTTTGAGCGCTTGGCGCCGGCTGATGTACCCGCGTGGTCCACCGCCGTGGCCGTCCGCCGGACCCGATTCTCGCCGACCGAACCCGGCGTGATGACCATGGTTTTCTCGAATTCGTCCTGTTCCGTTTCGCCATCCTGGCTGTCGATGAAGCGCAATTGATGATGGCCCACGGTAATCACATCGCCGTGCTGCATGGCGTGCTTCTTGATGAGCTTACCGTTGACGTAGGTCCCGTTCGTGCTGTTCAGATCCTCGAGAAACGAGTCGTTCAAGATGTTGATGATGAGCGAGTGGTGCCCGCTCACGGCCGGGTTGTCGATACGAATATCGTTGTCCGGCAGGCGCCCTATCGTGTAGCGCTCTTTATTCATGTTGTATTCCGCGAGAACGGAACCGTCCAAGCTGAGCATCAGGCGTGCCATCTAGACTCCATCTCCCTAGCCGAACCATCCCAAAATTTTGTCGAAAATACGCCGATGTGCCGGAAACGGCTCGGCCACATGCGCCATGATGACCGACACGTTATCTCGTCCACCATTGTCGTTAGAGAGCTGAATCAACTGCTTGGCGATGGTGTCAAGGTTAGCACTAAAGGTGCTGATCGTTAGGTGAATATCCTCATCCTCGATCATGTCCGACAGCCCGTCGGAGCACAGTACGTAGTAGTCGCTTTTCTGTACCGGCTCCTCGTGGATCTCCACCTCGACGTTCTGTTCGACGCCCAAGGCCCGGGTCACGTAATTTTTGTTGGTGGCGCGTTGCGCCTCCTGCTGGGAATAAAACCCGCGATCGACCAACTCTTGCAGCAGCGAATGATCCAGCGTCATCTGCTCGAAGCGGTTGTCACGCAGCCGATACAACCGCGAGTCGCCCACGTGCGCAATCGACATGCGATTATCGTGGAACAAACACGCCACCACGGTCGTGCCCATTCCCTCGCACTGGGGTTGCGTTTTCGAGGTGTGATAGATGATCTTGTTCGCGCGATGAATCGCATCGCGCAAGATGATGCTCGGTCGCGTGAGTCCCGATTCGGAGTCGCGCACCGAGAGGTCCTCCCGCAGCAGGGCGTCGCGCACCAGGTTGACGATGGTCTTGACGGCGATGCCGCTGGCCACTTCGCCCGCGTTGTAGCCACCCATGCCGTCGGCGAGTACGAACAAACCGATATCCGCCTCCGCACCGATCATGTCCTCGTTGTGTTCCCGCACTTTGCCGGTGTCGGTGACTGCCACGCTGGCGATTTTGCCGCGTAGACTCATGGCGTACCGCTTGGCAGCCGCGCTCTGCAATCGTTCAAAGCCGCCGCCATCTGCGCCCCCGAATCGAAGCGCTCCTCCGGCGTCTTGGCCAGCGCCCGGTCGATGACACTCTCGACGCAATCGGGCAGATCGGGTCGGTACGCACGCAGGCGGGGATGGGGTGCTTCGGCGATCTGCTGCATGAGTCCGGTCATCGAGTCGGCCGTGAAAGGTAAATGGCCGGTCAACAGCTGGAAGAGGCTGACGCCCAGGGAAAACAAGTCCGAGTGACCGGTCACGGTTCGCCCCTCGAGCTGTTCCGGCGACATGAAAGACGGCGTGCCCAACACGATGCCCGTGCGGGTGCTGCCCGCGCCCGACAGACGCGCAATTCCGAAGTCGGTGATTTTCAATATGTCGGTGGCCGCATCGAACATCAAATTTGCCGGCTTGATATCCCGGTGCACCACCTGTTGCTTGTGCGCGAAGCCGAGCGCATCTGCCGTTCGGCCGATGACCTCCAATACCTTACGCGGTTCGAGCAGATTGCTCGCGTTGACGTAGTCGCTCAGATGCCGACCTTTGAGGTATTCCATCGCGATGTACGCCAGCCCGCGCTCTTCGCCGACATCGTAGATCGTCACGATGTTCGGATGATTCAAGCGGCCGGCGGTTTCGGCTTCGCGAAAGAAACGCGCGCGGGCTTCGACGAGCTCGGCATCGCTGAACTCACTGGCGAGCGGAATTGCCTTGATGGCGACGAGCCGGTTGATGGCGGTATCCCGACCGAGGTAGACGATGCCCATCGCGCCGCGTCCGATCTCGCGCTCCAGCTGATAGCGTCCGAGGCGCTGAGCGGACGATTCCGATGGCGCCATCGGAC
>CAZZXZ010000164.1:0-5925 GCA_964658135.1 uncultured Acetobacteraceae bacterium
GGTTGAGCATGAGCAAGTTGGGTCGAGCATGAGATTGTGAAGGTGGTGATATTGGGGGCCGGCGTGATCGGCGTTACCTCCGCCTACTACCTGGCCGGCGAGGGTCACGAGGTCGTGGTCATCGATCGGCAGTCCGCGCCTGGAATGGAAACCAGTTTCGCCAATGCGGGAGAGATTTCGCCGGGGTACGCCTCGCCCTGGGCGGCTCCAGGCCTACCGCTGAAGGCGCTCAGGTGGCTGTTCATGCGCCACTCCCCACTCATCTTGAGCGCGCGGCTCGACCCGGCCATGATCCGTTGGTTGTTTTCGCTGCTGCGCAATTGCACGCACTCTTGTTACGTCGCGAACAAGGAGCGAATGATGCGAGTGGCGCAGTACAGCCGTGAGCGACTCATCGAGCTTCGCGCGAATACCGGCATCCAATACAGCCAACGGACGCTCGGTACGCTCGAGGTGTTTCGCTCTCAGAAGGAATTCGAAGGCGTCGCCAAAGACGTGGAAGTGCTCAAAGCCAACGCAGTCCCTTTCGAAATTCTCGATCGCCGAGGTTGCGTTTTGGCCGAGCCAGGCCTGGCATCGGCTGCGTGCGATATCGTGGGTGGTCTGCGTCTGCCCAATGATGAGACGGGCGACTGCTTTGAATTCACGACCGCTCTGGCGGCCCTGGCCTCGACCCGGGGCGTGGTGTTTCGTTACGGGGAACGCGTGCAGGGCTTGCGTGCTGCCGGCAACGCCGTGGAGTCCGTGCTTACCGATCACGGCGCGATCAGCGCCGATGCCTACGTCATCGCCTTGGGCAGCTACACGCCCGGCCTGCTGCGACCGCTCAGCATTGAGCTGCCTGTTTATCCGGTGAAAGGATACTCGTTGACGGCGCCTCTGCGCGATGCAGTCCGGGCACCGCAATCCACCGTGATGGACGAGCGCCACAAAGTCGCCATAACCCGTCTGGGACAGCGTATCCGGGTGGGGGGCATGGCTGAAATATCGGGCTTCAGCGCCGGTCTTTCCTTCAAACGGCGCGCGACGTTGGAGTATTCAGCGAAAAGTCTGTTTCCAGACGCAGCGGATCTTGGGGCGGCCTCGTTCTGGTCGGGTCTGCGGCCGATGACGCCGGACGGAACGCCGGTCGTCGGCCCCACGACGATCCGCAATCTATTCCTCAACACCGGTCACGGTACCCTGGGATGGACGATGGCCTGCGGCTCGGCGCAGATTCTGACGGACATGATGAGCGGCAGAGGCACGGACATTGAAACCGCGGATCTATCCATCGCCCGCTATGGCCGCTTCCAGGCGTGAGTTCGGTTTGACCGAGGGGGTTATGCCGCCGCCGCAGCCGCCGCCAGCTTTGCGCGCCCTCCTCGGCGAATACGGCGTCGACACGGAGTGGGTCACTCTCTACGAGGCGCATGGGGTGTTGCACGCCGACGGTCGCGGCCTGTACCAAGTCCCGCTACGGTGTCAGCAACCGCTCTTATACATGATCGATGCCTCCGCGGCCTGCGAGAGGACGCGCTTCGAGTTTCATGTGAACGCCACGGGAGATTGCCATGCCGTGTCCATCGACGGGAAGAAATGGCCGCGGCGCGGCGTGGGTGCCGAGGTCATCAACGCCCTAAGATCTGGCCTCGGCGTGAGTGCAGACAATGTGTTCGCGGCGGCGCTTGGCGCATCGCCACCCGTCGAGATCCCTCCGAAGAACGCCGGCGACCTCGTTTCGTTGACGAACATCCATCCAAGCATTCGATTCGATATTCGCTACGCGTCCACGAATAATCTCATGGGCTTCGCCCTGTACGACCAGGCGCTCGCGTTCCTGCAGCGTCCGGCCGCCGTGGCGCTGGGTCGGGTTGCTGAGTGCCTGCAATCCATGGGCTATGGGCTGCTGGTCTTCGATGCCTACAGACCATGGTTCATCACCAAGGTGCTCTGGGATGCGACGCCGCCCGGAAGTCGCCGCTTCGTCGCCGATCCGGCGGTAGGGTCGCGCCACAATCGCGGCTGTGCGGTGGACCTGAGTCTGTACGACATCGCCAGCGGGCATCCCGAGGAAATGACCAGTCCCTACGATGATATGTCGAGGCGCGCCCACGTCGAGTACGTCGGGGGTACCTCGCGTCAACGCTGGGCCCGCGATTTGTTGCGTCGGGCAATGGCGCAGCACGGGTTCACTGCATATGCCGAGGAATGGTGGCATTTCGACTATGAGGGATGGCGCGACTACGGAATCGGCAACCTGACGTTGTCTGAAGTGCAGCAACCGGCCGGCGATGACGTTCACATGTCCCGAGGGTGCGCATCGCGTTGAGGACTGTAGCGGTTCACATCGGCATCTCGGGGACGAGGATGCGCTCGCGGGCCAGCGATTTTGCATCGTAGCGAGTGTTCACGCCGAGTTTTTTATAAATATTGGCGAGATGAAATTTGACGGTCGCTTCCGAAACGCTGAGCCTGCGCGCCATCATCTTGTTGGAGTGATCGGCAATCAAGAGAGCCAGCACCTCCCGCTCTCGCTCGCTAAAGATCGTGCTGGCACCCCCGGCACCGAAAGGAACTCCTTTGATGACGGCGAGAATTCTCATGATGAATGACAGCATCGTGGGAGATAGAGAAATAATGCCGCCGCGCCCTAGGAGCGCCTTCAACAACGGTGCGATCGCCTCTCCTTCCATGACGAATACGCCGGCCATGGAGCGTAATACGGCGATGGTCAATGCCTCGCTCAGTACGGTGATCGCCGCATCGCTGCGGCCCGCCGCCTGGTGCAGTCGTGCAAGCAGAACCATGCCTTCAACGGCGGCCCGATGTCGGCCCAGCGACCGGACTTCGTCGATGAATGTCACGATTTGTTCCGCCGTGTCGGGCGAATCGGCGCAGCGTACCAAACCGCGCAGGCGGGAGAGTGCGCACCGTTCGCGCTCGAACCAGGTTGCGATACCGGCGGAGTGTTTATCGAGACCGAGATCCTCTTCGACGGCCAACGTGTTCGCCTCGGAAAATTGACCGTTCATGATGAGCAGTTCGTATCGGCAATGCGCCGCAAGCCATGTAAGTCGCCGCAGTCCTTTGTCCGCGCCCGTTATGCGCATCTGATCGAGGCATGCCGTGACGGCTTCCGCTTGGTTTTCGCGGTGAAAGATCTTGGCCAGCGATGTCAGGCCAAGGGCATGTACTTCGACGAGAGCCTCCGCATGAATCATCTCGCGCATCGCGGGTTTCAAGAAGTTTTTTGCCGTTTCGATATCACCGCGTTCGAAGGCGATATGGCCGCGCAGCGAATCTATCATGGCCAGCAGGCCAGAATCCCCGGGAAACTCCTCCCGGGTAAGCGTGCTCGCGTTCTCGGCCCGGCTCGTCGCCAGGTCGAATTGCCCGGACATCACGTAGATCAGGGCGAGATGAAAATGCATGAATGTCTCGCCATACAGCGAGCCGCCCATTCGATAGCTTGCGATTGCCCGGAAAGCCTCTTCCTCTGCCTTGCCGAGGTCACCCCGCCGACAATGCAGGATGCACAAGATATTGCGAATCCAGCCCTGCAGGCTCGGGTCGTCCTTTGAAATCGAAATGCTGAGCCTCTCCATTTCGGACACGGCATCGATGCCGAAGCAATGTTCCTCGTAGGCTGCCCACACCATTTTGGCGACGAACAGGGTCTCGGCGCGCACGGCATCGTCACCAGGCGACGCGCCGTCCAAGAGTGCGGCATCACCCGACCATAGCCTGGCATCCCGTATATTGCCCACCTTCGCGGATGCCCAAGACTGCGCTACACGCAGCCGTGGGTAGCGCGCGATCACGCTTGGCGGCAGAAGGTCGAGCAATTCCGCCAATGCCGGGAAGCCATTGACCAAGGATATCCGGAAGGCCCCCCGATCCTCGATCAAGCGCGCGACGTCGTCCATTGCGCCGGCCGCAACCAAATGCCGACCAGCCGCGGCAATTTCCTGATTGGCCATCAACCAGGTGGCAGCACGGCGATGGCGCACGACCTCGTAACGTCGGCCGCGCAAGGCGAGTTTCTCCCGCAGAAAGCGTGCGATGATCGGGTGGTGGGTGATCCGCTTCGAGGACCGAGATCGTTGCAGGAGAGGGCACGCCTTCGCCAGCAATTCCAGTAGCCTATCCGCGTGCTCGATACCGCAGACAGCGTTGGCCACGTCGCTGTCCAGTTCCTGCAGATGCGCTGTTTCTATGAGGAACTCCCGAAGCTCCTCCGGCAATTCGTCGATAATTTCCGTCGTCACGTAATTGGCAATGTCGGGCCAACTCAGCTCAAGCAAATCACGCCCGGTGAGCGGGCCCGGGAACGCGTGAACCTGTTGCCGGACGAGCTGAACGAGTGCGGGCCAGCCACGGATCATCTTGTCGATGAGCTGAATGCCGCCGGCGTCGACCAAGCCGGCCAGACACTGACTCATTTCGAGCGTATCGAATTTCAATTCTTCGGGGCCGAGAATGGTCAGGCGATTCTCGGCCTTCAGCTTCGCCAAAGGAATACTCGGCAATCGGCGGCCGGCGATCACCATGCGTATGGTGGGAGGCATCCGCTGCAGGAGGTGGCCCAGCAACGCATCGACCGCCGCAGACTCGGCGTACTGATAGTCATCGAGAACGATGACCGAGCGCGCTTCACGGCCGGCGAAGGATGCCCAGATGCGATGGCTGGCCGCTCTGCCGAACAGATCGTTATTATCTTTCAGCCCGAGGCCGTCGAGATCTGCATTTACGCATCCCAGCAAAGTGCGCACCAGAGTCTGCGGTTGCGCGTCCGCCTCGTCCAGACTGATCCAGTGCTGCGCCGCGCCGCTGTCTAGGAGCGTGGCGGCCTGGGAAATCAGCGAGGATTTTCCAAATCCTCCGGGTGCGTGAACCACCACACATTGGCTGCAAGAGCCATGGAAAACCGCGTTCAAGCGCGGTCTGTTCAACAGAGCGTACTTGAGTTCTGGGCACAGTTGTTTTGGTTCCTTCACCGCCGCGTCGAAGCCCCGCGGGACGCAGGCCGGCGGCAACGCGCTCCGTGAATTTCGGCGAATACGCTGCCAGACTGTGCCAGGGCGGCCGTCCTCCGGGTGTATAATTTAACGAGGATAACTTCGAGGGTACGTCATGGCGCGTGGTGTCAACAAGGTGATTTTGGTGGGAACGCTGGGCGCCGATCCGGAGACGCGCTCGATGCCGAGCGGCATGACGGTCGCCAACATCCGCATCGCGACCAATGAGTCTTGGAAGGATAAAACATCCGGAGCGATGCAGGAGCGTACCGAGTGGCACAACATTGCTCTGTTCGGTCGCCTGGGTGAGATCGCCACGGAATACCTGCGTAAGGGTTCCCAGGTGTACATCGAAGGCAAACTGCGTACACGCAAGTGGCAGGACAAGCAAGGAAACGACCGTTACACCACCGAGATCATCGGCGATAACATGCAAATGTTGGGCGGCAAGGGCGGTGGCGGCGGGAGCAGTGGCAGTGGTGGCGGTATGGGTGGTGCGGAGCGCGGCGGCGGCTCGAGTGCACCCCCTCGTGAAGACTACGATCAGTCCCCCGCGCCGGCAGGTGGCGGCAAGGACGACTTCGACGACGATATCCCGTTCTGAAATGTAGCGATTGCTTTACCTGAATCATTGCGTTTCATCGAGTCTGTGGGTGCGGCGCTTCTGCAAGATCGGACGGGCTCCCCGCCGACAACCCGCGCATCAATAGCTGCCAGACGGCCTCGTAGGCGGTGTCGACGGCCGGATCGAGCCATTCTTCTGCGTGGGCCGGGTGGTGAAAGCGACTGGTGGCCATGAGCACCGCGCGCCCGACCGAGTCAGGGTCGCCGGCTTGAAAATCGCCGTGTTGCACACCGTCGCGGAAGATACGTGCGGCGAGCGAGACCAACTCATCGACGTGCACCGACGCGAAGCGTGAACCGG
>CAZZXZ010000165.1:0-5899 GCA_964658135.1 uncultured Acetobacteraceae bacterium
CCGACACCGACGTCAACAGCAGTGCGCAGACCCAAGTATCGAAAGTCGTGCTCATGCGGGTTCCTTCTTGGCTGCGGATGGTGGGGCACCGACACGCTTGCGCAGCTCCACCACCCAACCGGCCACCTGTTTGTTCGGGCCGGCAAGTTGCATGTAATGCTCGAATTGCTCGAGCGCCTTTTTCGGCTCCGCGAGGTACAAGTCGTAAAGTACGCCCAGATTGAGATAGGTGGGCGCGTAGTCCGGATCCGCCGCTATCGTACGCTGATACGCGGTTTCGGCTTCCGCAAATTTGCCGAGCTTACGGTCGGTAATACCCAACTCATTCCCCGCCACGGCATTCGCCGGATTTTTCTGCAATGCCGCCGTGAAGGCGGTTTGCGCTTCCGACAGCTGCGCCGCGTCGAGATAGAGAAGCCCCAAATTGACCTCGGGACCGGAAAACTGCGGGTAGGCTTCGATCAATTGCTGCATGGCGGCTTCGGCCTCCGAAGAACGTCCTTGCCGCATGAGATTCAAGGCGTCCGCATATCGTTGCGCGGCGGCCGGTGGAATCGGTATGGCGTTAGCGGCGTTGCCAGCCCCACCCGACGCCGCATCGTCGGCCGCAGCATGACGATCCGCCTGCGGCAGGCTATGGCACGCTGCAACCCACATCGCCACGGCGATGCTAAAGAATGGATTCGACCAGCGGCTCACCGAGCTCCACCTTGCCGTAACGGCCTGGATTGAGTTGCGCCAACGCGCCGAAGCTCTTCTGCACCCATTCATCGTAGGTGCCGCTCTTGGCCCGCGCTATGTTGATCTCATGCAATTTGATCGAGTCCTCCTCGAAGGGAAACGCCTGTTCCTCGAGCAGCACGTTGTATTGTTCGAGTTCGTCCTTGGAAAGGTTCTTGGGGCGCTCGGAACCGAGGAGATCCTTGCCCAACTGCCGGTACAGCTCGGCGCTTTCGAATGTCGCCGCCGTGGTCACGTCGGTCACTTGGTAGTCGGCCGCCTGGGTGTACGCCTTGAGCGCCGCCGCCATGGCGACGCGCTTTTCCGCCAGCGATTTCTTCAACGGCGCGACGAGCTTGATCCGCACGAACTCTTCGCGTGCCGGAGCCGCGAGCGCCAACGTAGCCTTCGCCGCCAAGGCTCTGCTGTGATCCGTGCGCGCCGTGCCGGCCGAGCGGTCGGCTGCGATGATTTCGCGCAGCCAACGATCCCGTCCGCTCGAATCGCCGGCCTTGGCCGCCATGGCGCTCAGTTTGCTGCGCGCGTCCTCGGCCGGATTCAAGGGCTGCGGGAAGCGCGCTACGAAGGCGGTCCACATCGCCCGGGATTTCGCCGTATCGCCCGCCTGCTCGTACGAATCCGCCGCCTCGAGCGTGGCTTCGCGTTGAATGTCGGGGGTCTCTTTCGGTGATTCCGCGATGCGCTCGAATTCAGCGGCTGCCTGCGCCGGATGCGCGGACTGCGAATAAGCCACCGCAAGATTGCGGGTCACGTCCGCCTGCAGGGTGCTCTGTGGAAAGTTGCGGCGAAACCCTTCCAACACAGCAATCGCTTCATCCCAGTGCTTCTCTTTGATGAGGAGCGCGGCCGCATCGAAATCGGCATTCGCCCGCACCTTCGCGCTGGGTGCTTCCTTCGCAACGCGCAAAAAATCGTCGACCGCGCCGGTGCTGTCGCCCGCCTTGTTTTTCTGTTCGCCCTGTCGGTAAATCGCCGCGGCCAGGCGCTCCTCGATGGCCGCACGCTCGGGATCGTTCTGTGCCATCAATGCCTGTGCGCTGCCGTACTCGGCTTCTGCCTTGTCGTAAGCTCCCGCTTCGAAATCAGCATTGCCGATGACCGTCCACGCGATGCGGCGCTTCCCTTGATCGGCGGGCGGCTCGCGCGACAAGATGATCCGTGCCGCCGCAACGGCCCGCGGGTAATCCTTCGCCGCGTACAAGTCCGTGGCGGCTCGGGTCAACACCTGGGCCGTTTCGGGATGAGCCGGAAACGCCTGGGCGAATTTTAGGGAGCTGTCGATATCTTTCGCATGCAACGCCGTGCGGGCATCGCCGGACGACAAGTCCTCTTGTTTGCCGTAGGCCACGACGGCTGCGTAGCCCGCCGCCGCCGCCTTGTCGTGAACTCCGTAGTTGTAGGCCGTGGTTTCGTATTCTTGCGCGGCCGCAAGATACTGTTTGCTCTCGAACAGCGTATCGGCGAGCAGAAAATTCATGTCTGCAGTCTCTGGCGCATCGGGAAATGCAGCGATGAAGCTGCGGTACCCCTGCGCCGCCGCCTGATAATCCGCGAGGCTATGAGTTCGCTGCGCCTGGGCATGGTAGTACTGCGCCACGTCCTTCAAGCTGGCTTTGAGTTCCGCCACCACCGTGGGTTCACTCTGCGGCGTGCGGTTCAGCCAGAACGCCGTGCCGAAATTATAGCTCTCGACGAACTCTTTTTTGCCTTGTAGCACCAGTTGCGGGAAGCCGCCCTTCGCATAGGCATCGACGGCCTGCATTTGCAGCTGCGGCGCCTTTTCGTTGTCGCGATCCTGCGCAACGAACGCCCGGTAAGCATCGGCGGCGTCGGTATAGCGCTCCTTCTCAATGTATAAGTCACCCAAGCGCTGGTAGAGCAGATAGGTATATGGCTTCGGCTTGCCCTTATCGACGACCTCGTCGATGCTTTTCGGTCCGTCGAGGTAGGAAAACGTGATGGCCATGACCCGCAGCGTGTCCTCCACCAATTCTCGGTTCGCGCGGGATAACCGGTCGACGTCGGTGAGCGCCGACACGTCGCGCTTCGAAACCAGTACGGAGTCGAGTACGCCGGCGAAGGCCTGCAGACTTTTCTCGTTTTCGCCCTGCTTGAACAACGACCAGCCTTCTTTGTAAAGACTTTGATTATAAAAAGCGGACGACGGCCCGATGTTCACCACCGCGTCGTAGGCGGCTTGCGCGCCGGCGTAGGACTTGAGCGAAAACAGGATCTCGCCGCGCCGAAATTGCGCCTCGTCGAGATAGTGGCTGAGCGGATAGCGGGCGACCAACTGATCGAGAGCGGTCAGCGCCTTGTCGGGCTCGGCGTTGAGCTCATACGCGCGCGCCAGCTGATACAGCACCGCATCGTTGCGCGCGTAGTCTGGATAGACCTTCAGCAGGCCCGCGTATAAATGGATGGCCTCGGTGGCGCGCAGCCCCTCGTTGGTAACGAGTTCGCGCTCGATGCGTTCGGATTCGGAGCTTTCCAGATTCAAGTCGCCGAGACGGCGCAGTGCCTCGGCGCGCAAACCGGAGTCGCCGGCATTCAAGTCCAGGAAGCGTCGATAGCCGTCCATCGCCTTGTCGCTGTCGATTCCTTGCGGAGGAGCGGTGTCCACATCGACTTGATCGCCGCGCAGATCCTTGATGGTGGGCGGGTTCTTCGCGTCAGCCGCGGTGCAGCGCGACACCCAGGCCGTCCCGCTCGCGAGCCCGATCGCCGCAACCACCAAATGCCGCGCCAGCCGGCGCGTCATGGCTGCGCCTTCGGCTTGTCCGCCGGTGTCTTGCCCGACAGAGCCTTGTCGTAGATCGCCGCCAATTCATAGCGTGCCTGCACTTGATAAATCTCGATACGCTGTTTCTGAGCCTGCAGCTCGCGGATGGCGAGGTCCTGCAGATAGCGGTCCTGCCGGCCGGACAGTGCCGTCAGACGCTGCTGCAACTCGTCGATCCGCCGACCGACGGCGCTTACCCGAGCCGAGTAGACATCGCTGTTGGCCGGCACACCGGCCTCCGCCTGCTTGACGGACACCGCGCGCTCCCGCGTTTCGACCAACGCTCCCGCGAGTTCCTTGACTGAGCGGCGTTCGTTCGATAGGCGGGCGTTGAAGCTTTGCGAGAGGCGCCAGTACATGACACCTTTCAAAAAATGCGTGCGTGCGCGCAGGTCGGCGAGTTCCGGGTCGTTGGGATGTCGCGACAGATAGTCTTCGATGCGCGTGAGGCGCGCCCAATGTCCTTGCTCTTCGGCCGTACCGAGCGCGGCGACGTCCTTCGACTTTTCGATGTCGTTCAAGCGCGACTCGAAACTCAGGCGTTTTTGATTCAGGGCATCGAGGTCGGTGGCCGCGATGACCGCATCGGCCTTCGGCACGCGTTGGTCGTAGGCCACCTGGCGGGTGTCCAACATGTCGTCGAATGCCGTCAAGTCGTCGCGCCAAGCCTCAAGATTGTGGCTCATGAATTCGAGCTCGCGATAATTCTTGAGTCCCTCCTGGAACTCGTTGCTCGCCAACAGCGCGTACAGATAACGCGACTCCGGCGCGTCGGGCAGCGTCTTCAACTGCCAGTACCACGTCAGCGAATCCTTTTTGTCGTCGTTCAACAGGCGCTCGAGCAGGGTGCCGGCGCGAATCTGTGCGATGGAGTCGTCGATACGCCGGCTCTCGGCATCGAACGATTCGATGGCCGAATTGTAGAACTCGGCCGCCCGGCCCGTGGCGCCCAGTTGATTGTAGGCATACGGGACCGTCAGGTACGACTCCGCGACGGCGGAATCGACGACATCGCGTTTCCGCAGCGCCAGCCACGGCACCAATGCCCGCTTGAAATCCCCGAGCGCCGAATCCGCCCAACCGACCCCCAACAATGCCTTGCTCGAGTACGGTCCTTCCAAACGAATCCGTTCCAGTATGGGGCGCGCTTCGGCCGCGCGCTCGGCTTGCAGCAGTGCAAAACCAAGTGCCAGATTCGCCTTGTCGCGCAACGCGAGCAGCTCATCGCTGGACGTCTGCAAGCGTCCGACCTGATCGAGATGCCCGATGGCATCCGCAAGCCGCCCCGTGCGCACCAACGCCACCCCGAGATTGAACTGCGCATAGGCAGTCCAATTCGGCGTTCCATGCCATGCGCTCAGCACCGCGATGGCATCGTCGTAGCGCTGCTCGCGCAACATCACCTGCGCGAGCAACATGTCATGCTCGGCGTCGATGCGCGGTTCCGCGTTGCTCGAGATCTGCCGCAATGCATGCTCGGATTCCTCGAGATAGCCGCGCTGATACCATACCTTGCCGAGGTAGAACCAGGCCTTGTTGCGCACGTTTTCACTGGTATTGGTCGCCAACAGCCGCTCGAAAATCTTGCCGGCCTCGACGTGCTGACCCAGCGACAAATACAAACCGCCCAACAACAATTCCGCCTCGCCCTCGGTGTTCGGCAGGCGATGCACCTGCTCGGCGGCCAGGAGTCGCGTGATCGCATCGAAGTAATCGTCTTGATAGAAATAGAAAAGCACGTCGCCATAGGCCAGATCCTTGACGTCCTTGGCCGGCAAGCCGTCGGGATCGGCTTTGATATATTTGTCGGCGCCGTGGGCGGGCAGTGTCGACAGCAGCCCGCACAACAGCAGCGCTCGCAGCCCGTCAGTCACGCCCCGTCTTCCTGCCCACGTCTTCATTCCCAGTCTTTGATCCTGAACTCTGGCTGGTGTTTGGTCACTCGATCGGTGATTTTGAGTTCGAGATATTTGGCGCCCACACCCTTGTCGAAGTTGATGTTCGCGCCGCGTTTATAATCACGATCCATCGGTCCCTTGCCCGTGAAAAATGCGACCAACTCGTGTTTTCCGACTTTCAAGTTGCCGAGATAAATTTCCTGCACGCCGCCCTTGAGGAGGGCGTCGGCTTCGCGCGCGGTATACAGATAATTTTTGACTTCTTTGTTGTCGATCTTCAGCGTGACCGAGTCCAAGGCGAAGAAGGCACCGACGTCCATGGACACGTAGACCGCCACCTGGGTGTTGGCGGGAAACAAGAGCTCCTCTTGCAGCACGAACAAGTCCTTGTTCAAGTCGATGACATCTTTTTTCATGTCCTGTACCGCTTGATCCAAGGTCTTGAAATCGGCGGACGGCACGGCGGGATCCACCGCCG
>CAZZXZ010000166.1:0-5815 GCA_964658135.1 uncultured Acetobacteraceae bacterium
ACGGGTGCACCACCGGCCGGATACTGTGCATACGAGCTACGCCGCCGAAACAACATCCAAACCACGGCAACCACCGCGAACAGAATCAAAATCGTTCCCCAGGGCACGCGCGGCGCCACGGCCGCATGCGTCACACCGCCATACGGGGCCGTCGTGACCTGCCCGGTTCGCGGCACCATGCCGAGTTGCGATTTCAACGCCTGCACCGAGCGCGCATTTTCGTTACTCAAGCCCGGCTCGATGGTCTCGGCAGTGGATAACTCGCTGCGCGCCAGAGCGGTCTTCCCTTCCTTCGCGTACAGCTCGGCTTGGACGTAATGGGCTTTCGCGCTCTTCGGATGATCACGCAATACCTGATCCATCATTTGCTGCGCTTGATCGAAGCGACCGACTTCGGCGGCCTCGTAAATCTGATGCACCGTGGGATCCGCGGTTGCATCGGCCGCGATCACGGGAGAACTCAGTGAAACGGCCAAAGTCAAGGTCGTCGCGGCTATAGTTGCAGCCAGTAAATTACGCATAACAGGCCCCTCAGCGGTCGTATTGACCAATGAAAGATAAGATATGGGCGGCGGGGCGAAGTTCAACACCTGCCGTCTCGGCTAGTGCGGTGCATCGGACGGCGTCCCTACCACCCCTCATCGCCATCCTTCATCGCGCGCCGTCTAGATACCGAGCGGAAGCGCCGTCGATTCCTTGATGACGGTCACCGCCACCGCCGAATTGACCGACTGGACGCAGGGGATACGCGATAGATAATCGAGATAAAATGCTTCGTAGGCTTTGATGTTGCGGGTGACGATCTTGAGCAGAAAATCCCATTCGCCGGTGAGCGTGTAGCATTCCAGCACTTCGGCGCGGTCGCGTATGGCCGCCTCGAAAGTCGCGATCGCCTCCCGTCCGGTGCTGGCGAGTTTGACGTGCGCGAACATGGTGACGTCGAGGCCGAGCGCGTGGCGATCCAGAAGGGCCACCCGCGCCTTGATGACGCCGTTCGCTTCCAGCACTTGGATCCGCCGCCAACAGGTCGTGGTCGACAGTTTGAGTTGGGCTGCGACATCGGCAACCGAGAGTGCGGCCCGCCGCTGCAGCAGGTCGAGTAGCTTCAAATCAAGGTCATCAAAAGCTGGCCGGTTGGAATATTCCATAATTTCGAGATTCTCGGAATGAATGAACCGATTATCGGCGCCCGTTTCATTGAACTCAACGGCGCCGACGCGGCGGACGTAAATTAGCCGAACTGTCGCCCGGAGTTCGAAGAGCATGAACAAAATTTCGCGTTTGCATCTGCCGAACCCGCCCGCGCGACCCGGCGAGGCGCCCGACTTCAGTTACGTGCATCTGTCGCCGGCTGGCGCGGTCAAGCGGCCCGATGTCAATGCCCGGGCGCGCGACATCGAATTTTTGTCCACCGACCTCGTGCGCGTGCTTGATGACACGGGTATGGCGGTGGGTCCCTGGCACCCGCATCTCGATCCCACCGAGTTGCAGGTGGGTCTGCGTCACATGCTGCTCACGCGTTTGTTCGACGAGCGAATGCAACGCACCCAACGGGCCGGGAAGATTTCGTTTTACATTCGCTCGCTCGGCGAGGAAGCGGTGTCGGTTGCACAGTGCATGGCCCTACGCCCCGCCGACATGCTGTTTCCGTCCTATCGCAACCAAGGTCTGCAAATCGCGCGCGGCATCCCCTTGGTCGATCTGATGAATCAGCTGTTGTCGAATACCCGGGACATGTGCAAAGGACGCCAGCTGCCGGTGATGTACCACTCCAAGGCGGGCAACATTTTTTCGATTTCCGGGAATCTTGCCACGCAGTTCCCGCAAGCCGTGGGCTGGGCCATGGCGGCGGCCATCAAGGGCGAAGATCACCTTGCTGCGAGTTGGATCGGGGAGGGCAGCAGCGCCGAAGCGGACTTTCACCATGCCCTGCTGTTCGCGTCGGTGTATCAGGCGCCGGTCATTCTCAACGTGGTCAACAATCAGTGGGCCATTTCCACGTTTCAGGGTTACGCCGGCGGCGAACAGCGCTCGTTCGCCGCACGCGGGCCGGGTTATGGAATCGCCGGTATTCGCGTCGACGGCAACGACTTTCTCGCGGTGCATGCCGTGACACAGTGGGCGGCCCAGCGGGCGCGTACGGGCGCCGGCCCGACGTTGATCGAACTGGTCACCTATCGAGCCGCCGCACACTCGACCAGCGACGATCCGGCGCGTTACCGCGCGAAGGACGATCACGAGCATTGGCCGTTGGGCGATCCCATCCTGCGCTTGAAACAGCACCTCGTTGCACTCGGCGAATGGTCTGACGAGCGTCATCTCGCGTTGACCGCGGATCTGGATTCTTTGGTGGCGGCGAGTTGGAAGGCGGCGGTCGCCTTCGGCACCATGAGCGAAGGGCCGCGCCTCGACGCCGATCTGATGTTCGAGGACGTGTTCAAGGAAATGCCGCAGAGTCTCGAGCGGCAGCGTGCGTCGATGCGCGCGGAACGGAGCTGACGCATGGCCCACATGAACATGATTCAAGCCTTGAATTCGGCCATGGACATCATGCTCGGCAAGGATCCGTCGGTGGTGTTGATGGGCGAGGACATCGGTTACTTCGGCGGCGTGTTCCGCGCCACGGAGGGATTGCAGCGCAAGTACGGCGAGCATCGCGTGCTCGATACTCCCATCGCGGAGGGCGGCATCGTCGCCACCGCGATCGGGATGGGCGTCAACGGTCTGCGGCCGGTGGCGGAGATACAATTCGCCGATTACATCTATCCGGGATTCGATCAAATCGCCAGCGAGCTGGCGCGCATTCGGTACCGGAGCGCCGGTGAATTTTTCGCGCCGGTGACCATCCGCACCCCGTGCGGGGGCGGCATTCGCGGCGGCCAAACGCATTCGCAGAGTCCGGAGGGGATTTTCACGCACGTCAGCGGGCTGAAAGTCGTCATGCCGTCGAATCCTCACGATGCGAAAGGTTTGCTCATCACGTCCATCGAGGACGACGATCCGGTGATCTTCTTCGAACCCAAACGGCTCTATAACGGTCCGTTCGATGGCGATCCCAACACGCCGGCGGTGCCGTGGAGCACGCATCCGAAAGGCGAGGTCGATGCCGGCTACTACAAGGTGCCGTTGGGGCAGGCCGATATCGTTCGCAGCGGCGCCGCGGTGACGGTGGTGACCTACGGCACCATGGTCTACGTCGCGCTGGCGGCGGCGGCGGCGCTCGATATCGATGCCGAAGTCATCGATCTACGCTCATTGGTGCCGCTCGATGTGGATACGATTTGCAGTTCGGTGAGGAAAACCGGACGCTGCGTCGTAGCGCACGAGGCCACACGGTTTTCGGGCTTTGGCGCGGAAATCTTGTCGGTGATCCAAGAAGAATGCTTCTGGGACTTGGAGGCACCGATCCAGCGGGTGGCCGGCTGGGATACCCCCTATCCCCATGCGTTCGAATGGGAATATTTTCCCGGTCAGGCGCGGGTCAAAGCGGCGCTTGCCGCCGTCATGGAGGGCGCGTGAGTCAATTCATTTTCAAGATGCCGGACTTGGGCGAAGGCACCGTGGACGCCGAAATCGTCGTCTGGCACACCCGGCCGGGCGACATCGTGACCGAGGATCAGGTCATCGTGGAAGTCATGACCGACAAGGCCGCCGTCGAGGTCCCAGCACCGGTGAGCGGAACGGTGGTGTCCATCAGCGGGGAGCCCGGCGACAAGGTTGCCGTTGGTTCACCGCTGATCGTATTCGAACTGGCGGAGTCTGCGTCGTCCTCGACCTCTGCGAACGAGGCGCCTCCGGCACCGGCGGGCGAATCGGCACCCACCGGCCAGCCGCCGTCGGCGCACGCGGCGCCTTCTGCCGACCCGGTGCGCGTGACGCCTCCCACCGGCCGCGTGAAAACCTCGCCCGCCAACCGTCGTCGCGCCCAAGAAGCGGGCATCGACTTGAGCACGGTGGCCGGTTCGGGACCCGACGGCCGCATCTTGCGAAGCGATCTTGTCGCAGCCGACCATCCGACAATCGGCGACCCGTCGAATGCTGCCGCGCAGACATCCGAGATCAAGGTCATCGGTTTGCGTCGTTTGATTGCCGAGCGCATGAGCGAAGCCAAACGCACCATTCCGCATTTTGCCTACGTCGAAGAAATCGACGTCACCGAACTGGAGTCGCTGCGCCAGCACTTGAACGGGCGTATTCCTCAGGGCGAGCCCGGTCTCACGTATCTACCGTTCGTGGTCTTGGCACTCACCCGGGCGCTCGAGTCCTATCCACAGTGCAACGTGTTGTACGATGCCTCGCGCGGCGTTCTCGTGCGGCACCGTGCGGTGCATGTCGGCATTGCCACGCAAACTCCGGACGGCCTCAAGGTTCCCGTGGTCCGCGACGCGCAGGCGCAATCCCTATGGAGTCTTGCCGCACAAATTCGCCATGTCGCCGAGCGGGCTCGTTCCAACAAGGCGACGCGCGAGGAGCTGACCGGCTCGACGATTACCGTCACGAGCCTGGGCAAGTTGGGCGGCATCGCCTCGACGCCCGTCATCAACGCGCCGGAAGTGGCTATCGTCGGGCTCAACAAGGCCGTGGAGCGACCGGTGGTACATGGCGGCGCCGTGGTCGTGCGCCGCATCATGAACTTATCCTCGTCATTCGATCATCGCTTCGTGGACGGTTATGATGCAGCCGGGATGGTTCAAGCGTTGAAAGACCTGATCGAGCATCCGGCGACGATTTTTTTACCCAAGGTGAAGACCACATGACGGCACAACCCCAGCGACCTCCGTTTGGCTCCTTGCTCACCTCGCACATGGCGGTGGCTACCTATCGGGACGCCCGCTGGAGTGCGGCCGAGATCAAACCCGTCGCGCCCATTGAATTGAGCCCCGCGGCGCACGTCCTGCATTACGCGAGCACCTGCTTCGAGGGCTTCAAGGCGTTTCGGCATGCGGATGGGTCGGTTCACATCTTCCGCATGGACAGGCACATCGCGCGCATCCGTCAGAGTGCGCGTCAACTGGTGCTGCCGCCGCCCGATGCGGAACAATTGGCGGACATGGTGCGCGCGGTGATCGAGCGGTGCCGTGACGCCGTTCCGGAAGCTCCGGGAGCGCTGTATCTACGGCCCATCCTGTTCGGCACGACGGCGAATATCGGTGCCGCGGCGACTCCCTCCGTGGAGGCGTCGTTGCTGGTGCTGGCGAGTCCGGTGTGGGATTACTTCGCGGGCGGCATGAAGCCCCTGCGTATCCTCGTGGATGACGAAAACACGCGCTCGGCGGCTCAAATGGGCATGGTCAAGACCGGCGGCAACTATGCGGCGGCGATGGGTCCGACGCTCGCGGCGCGCGCCCAATACCAAGTCGATCAGGTGCTGTTCTGTCCGGGCGGCGAAGTTCAGGAAACTGGCGCGGCTAATTTCCTATTGATCCGCGACGGTGCCGTGCTGACGCGCAGTCTCGACTCGACCTTTCTGCACGGAGTGACCCGCGATTCGCTGCTGACGCTGGCGCGCGACGGCGGCTACGGCGTCGCCGAACGGGTCTTCACCGTCGCCGAGATGCTCGACTGGGTGAAAACCGGAGAAGCGGCGTTGTCGGGCACGGCGGCGGTGTTGGCCGGCGTCGGCACGCTCATATACAAGGGCGCGGAACATCGCGTGATCGACGGCGAGGTGGGTCCGCTCACCCGGGATTTACGTGCGCAGTTGGTCGGCATCCAGCAAGGCGATGCGCCCGATCGCCACGGGTGGCTGCAGCGCGTTTAGGCGGTCGCGCGCCGACGCCTTGCGTGGCGCGCCTCAATACTCCTCGTGTCCTTC
>CAZZXZ010000167.1:0-5464 GCA_964658135.1 uncultured Acetobacteraceae bacterium
TACCCGGTAAATACCGGGTGTGGTGGTACAGAATTGACTACAGGCGGCTGTCATCCAAGATCACCGCCTTCGCGCGCAGCACATCGCCCTGGATAGCGTCCCGGCAGTGGGTGGGTGAGCGCATGATCCAATTGATGATGGGCGCGAAGATGCGGCCGCGCAGCGTCCCTTGCGCCTGCGCCGTCCCAGCCCGGCCGCTCAAGGTCTCCCCGGGCATGCCGCCCAAGACCGCGCTGCCGAACACGTCGAGCGCGAGGAGCAGGTTGAAGCCGTAGAGCCGAAGCCGCGTCATGCAGCTATTTTGCCGCGACCCCCACCGCCTTGCACGGCCTCGATGAAAAGTCGCAGCGGGTTCATTTGCGGACCGCGATCTGATTGATGGCCTCGGTCTTGCTGGCCGATCCCACGCTGGACCCGTAGAAGTACGAGAGTACCAGCATGAGCGCCGAGTCGAGCGTGCCCATGACGCGCCCCAAGATTACCGGGTCGACCGCGGTCGGCTTGCCGCTGAAGAGGATGTACCCCTCAAGGCCGATCACGAGCATCACGATGATGTAGGCGAGGATGCGCGGGGTGGAGTCCTTGACGGCGATCTCGCGCGCACGAGCGTTCGCGGTGTCATCGAAGGAGAGCTTCGCCTCCGAGATGTCGAGCGCCTTCATCTGCGTTTGGAAGTCGCTTTCCGCCTTCTTCAAGGCCAGGAGCTGCTCCGGCGTGGCGCTGACCAGGGTGGCATCGGCGCCCTTCTCATCCGCGGTGCCGAGTCCGGCATGGATCGCGGCCGCGGCAATCGGGCCGAACGGGCCGCCGACGGCAAGCGCGAGGGTGGGCGCCACCGTCTTCAAGACCTGGAGCGCGGTCTGGCCTAAATTCATGCAGAGGCCTCCAGGTCGATGCCAAGTTGAATCACGCTGTCAGGCCATGGGCAACCGCCCTCGTGAATCGCAATGGCCTTGAGCAGCGCCGGTAACATGAGCGGGAAGGAGAGCGCCTCATCGACGCCGACGTTCAGGCGCGCGGCCACGTCGTTCACATACGCGCTGGTATCGTTCTCGACTGGCGGCGCCCAGCGGTCGATCAGCTCGTGCACCGTGACGCAATTTTCCGCGTAGTCGCCTTTCAAGATGCGCGCCATGCAGCGAAAACCCCACTGCGGCGCTACGAAGCGGATGAACCGCGGATCGTCTTGGATCGCGCTCATGCCCTGCCAGCGAATCGACGTGCGGTCGACATTGCCGGGGTTGTTCAATCTCGCGTTGCGAGCGAGCGCCGCCACGCCGCCGGCTTGAAGGACGGCGCTCACGTGTCCTTCCCCGAGTGCACGCTTACCGACATCTTGCCGCCGACGGCCGCGGCCACCGCTTCCATGACCGTGACCTTGGTCGAGATCACGCGCATATCGCGCTCGACGGTGCCGACCAGCTTTTGCATGTCACCCGCCAATTTGTGGCGGGATTCGGCATTTTTGAGTTCGATGTTGGCCGAGCGGGAGTCCTGCTCGTCCAGTTTTTTGTTGATCACGCTCAGTTGCTCCTTGATCAACGTGTCGCGCTTCATGCAAATCTCGTAGTGATCCTCGATGTCGAGCTTGGCGTCCAACTTGCGCTGGATGCTCAGGAGCGAGGCCGCGATCCGGGTGAGCGCGGTGATGATGGCGAGCGCCGCCACGATGCCGGAGAAGAGGATTTGGTAGCTCAATGGTGCGGCTCACTGCCGTTCACTTGGTCGCGAGATACCACACGAGCGCCGCGAACGCGACCCCGCCGATGGCGCCCACCCACCACATGGTGAGGGTCGATTTCAGCATGGCGGCAAGCTTCGCCTCGTGCGCTTTGATCTCGGCGGCATATTTCTCCTCGTCCAGTTTGAAGGTCACGGCACGCCTCCGACGATGACGAGCGCGAAGATGAGATTCACGAACATGACAAGTCCTCCTAGTTAGGAACGTCGGCGGGAGTGCGGTTGCGCTCCACCAGATTCGTGCCGTTGAAGCGAAACTCGATCGAGCGCGAGTAGCCCGTGGCAGGCTGCGTCCACGCTGCCATCTTGAACAGGCCGCCCCAGCTCGCCGCGCCCAAGGCTGCGCCGCTGGTGTTGCGAATCGTGATGACCAAGCACTGTCCCGGCTGATTTACGTTCGCGGGGTTGGCGATTGCAAACGCGGTGACGTTGGTGGCCGAGATCTCAAAACAATTGCCGGCGGCAGCATCGAGGGTCATGGTGGCTGAGTACGGCACCGTCACCAACGCATCGACATTGCGCTGTGCCAGCAACCCGAAGCCCCAGAGCGGCGCTTGGTGCGGCGCGTAACCCGCCGCGGCGAGCTCGGTGACGAGCGCCTTGTGATCGATGCCGCCATGATTCCATTCGACCACGGCGCCGGTGCGACGGATGTTGGCGGCGTATCCGGCCTGCAGCGTGAAAGTCGAGCCCGAGTTGATGGCTGCGGCACTCGTTGCGGAGCGGTCATACATGACGGCCAAATAGCCCGAACCGTCGATTCCGTAGTTGACGAAATACGGCTCCCCCGTCGCGTTGTCGATCAGGTAGAAGCCGGTGGCATCGAAGCCTGCGAAGATGTTGGTCGAGGTCGCCGAGTTGACACCGAATTTGGTGCATCCATACGCCGGATCCGTCGTGCTGGTGACATAGGTGGGCGTGGTGGTGATGGTGACATCGGAAGCGAGCACCGCGAACATCGTCTGCCCGGCGCCCAAGTTGGCGTTGCCGGTGTTGATGGGCGTCGCGTGCTGCGGGCAGTACTCGACCGACCAATCGCCGTCGAGAGTGGCGCCGAACGTGCCGGCGAGCACCAAGAGGCCGCCGGGGAAGGAATTGCGGATCACGCGTCGGCTGCCCGCCTGGCCCTGCGCTTGCGTGCCGGTGGCGTTGTGTACCAAGACGCAGTTCTTGTAGAGGTCGTTGATGCTGCCGGGCAGGTTGGTCGCCACCTGGATGGTGTTGCCGGAAACCGAACCGTTGGCGGTCACGGAGCAATTGACCACGTAGCGAATGACGGGAATTTTCGAGTACACCGCCGCCGGCGTGTCGTAGATCGAGCTCGGGTGGCTCTTCGTGAAAGTCGCGAGTCCCAAATCGAGCACGGGAATGCTCGGGCCGATGAAGTTCGCCGAGATGCCAGCAAAGTTCGACGGGTCCAGATGCTTCCACGCGCGGATGTCTTTGATGGACGCAAGCTGATTCGAGCCGCCATCAAATACGACTTTGCCGAGCTTCAGCGAGCCCTGCACGATGGCTTGATACGTGAGCTGGCCGCCGATGTAGAACTCATCCACCGACAGAGAGCCGCTGACATCGACGTTGATCGCGGCAGTGCCCGCACCCTGCGTTGCGCCGAATTCGTTATCGACCTTGCCCTCGACGATGTGCACCGAGGCGCCGTTACAGTAGATGGCGCCACAGGGCGCGACCTCAACGCGAATCCCGCGCAGGTACAAATTGTTGCAGCCCGCCTTGATGATGAGCGCGGCATCGCGCGTCATGTCGATGCTGCCGCCGCGGCCGACGGCCTGAAAATCGAGGTTCGTGTAGTTCGAGTCCCAGCAGTTGTCGATCACCAGGCCGCCGCAATTGGAACCGGAGAACAGGATTTCGTCCAAATGGAAAAGGTGCGAAAGCTGGTTCAAATGCATGAGCGCAGTGTTCTGCGTGTTGCCCTGCACGCGGATACGTTTCAGAGCGCAGACGTTTGGATTCGGCCCGAGCGGATTCGCGCCGATCTCGATCACGTAGTCCGAGAACGCATCGCCCTGCAGCGTCGTCGACTGCCGTGTGGTGCCCTCGAAGCTGAAGAACGATGAGGTTTGAAATTTGCTGGCGAGCCGGTAGTGAAAATTCGGCGCCGGTGCATCGGGAATCAGCTGAAAACCGCCGATCGTCCCCATGGTGTTGAAGGCGGGCGCATCGTCGCTCACACCGTCGCCGGCTGCGCCGTAGCGCATGGGACCGCTCTGATAGGCGGTATTCGCCGGAAAGACGTTCTGCGCGGCCTCGGCCACGGTCTGCGGGAAGATCAGGTTCGTGATCATCTGCGGGGTGAGCGTGACACCCGGGGCGAGCAGCGGTGCGAGCGTCGGTTGCCCGTTCGCATCGAAGCTCAAGTACATCCCGGCGCGGTACGCGGGTGGCGGCAGCGCCGTCCACGGCACCGACTCATTGTCCGGGCCGTGCAGGCCGAACAGGTACGTCAGGCGCTTTAAATCCTGAATCATGCGCGTCAGGCGGTCGAGCGCGTCGGTGTGGCTTTCGGGCAGGAACTGCCCCAAATTGGCGAATTCCGTGCTCTGCAGCAGCGCGGTCAGGGTGCGGATATCGACGGTCACCCCGGTCGGGGGCGGCGTCGAAAAGACGACGTTGAAGCCGCCGTTGGTGTCGATGTTGGTGACCGAATAGCCGCCGGTCTGGTACTGGTAGACGCCGCCCACGATCAGTCCCACCACGACGTCGGCCGCGGCGAAGCACTTCATCGGCGCCGCAAACACCGTGGCGCTGCCGTTGCCGGGCAGCTGCACGAACGAGACTTGCGAGGTGATCGTCATGGCGTGCTCAAGATAGGAGGGTGGGGGTTGCGTTTCCCTAACATTTCGAGGGCCTAGTTATCCGCGAACCGGGCGTTCGAGTTGCCGCCAATGGCGCGGGCGAGATCGGGGGCGGCGTGCGGCAAGGACTCATCCGGGCGCCAGTAGTAGGATTTGCCGAAGGTGCCCTCCTGCCGGGCCTGCATGCGGGCGAGATATCCGGGGCTCGCCGCCTCCTGCAGGTTGTTCCACAGCAGGTGGTTTGCGGCCTGTGAGGTGTACCACATGTTGATCAGCGGGATGTTGTTTTTGGCGAACCGAACGAGCTTCGCACCTTCATCAACTTTCTTACCTTGATAAAAATGTTTGACGGCCGCACCACCGGTGACATTCCACAGATCCTCGAGCGTGGTGAGCGCGGGACCGCCTAGCGCCGCGGCCAGGGTCGTATCCCCGCCGGTGGTCTCGTCGTAGAGGAAATCACCGAAGAAGCCGAACCCGCCGCCCCGCAACACCGCCTTGCCCCAGAACTTCCAATCGTTCATCTGGTCGGGGTCTTGGCCCGCGAGCAGGTTTCGGATTTGATTGCCCGCGGCGGCCATGGCGGTACCGTAGACAAAGAGCGGCGCAAGATACGCAGCCTTGCCGACCGTCCCCGGGATCGAGGTGGCGCGCGCCCAGTGCTTCATCATCATCGAGAAGCCGAACGAGCGGAACAGGTTCATCGAGCGCCAGATCTCCCCGCCCGCGGTGCCGCGCGAAGTTCCGAGGTTGACGCTCACCCGCTGCCGGGGCCCTGTGTCCATGGCGCCCATCCCGGCCTCCTCGAGCGTATGCGCGAGCAGCATGGTCGAGGCCTCGCGCTTCAACGCCGTGGGATTACCTAAGTCGCGCAGCGATTCGTCGGGAATCGACCAGATGGATTT
>CAZZXZ010000168.1:0-5455 GCA_964658135.1 uncultured Acetobacteraceae bacterium
TTCCAGCGCCAGTTGCCGTCGTTTATACCGTTCATACATGGATAAATGTTGTCCTTGCCCGAGTCGGAGGTCCAGATCACGCACGCGGCCGGCGTCAAGTGGCGTTCGCTCTTGACCCAGGGAGCCACATCGTTGCCGGACGAGACTTCGGTTTGCACGGACCAATTTTTGGTCAGTTTGTTCGTGGCGACGATACCGTGCTGGGTGTAGGGGTCGACCGTGTAGAGCAGGGAATGGCTGTACGTCAGATTGTTCGGTGCCAGCTGCGCTTCGATGTCCGGTATCGAAATGTAGCGGCCCACGCGTACGTTCATGCCCTCGGCCACTTTCGGAAACCAGAAATCCAGGTAATACATGACCGGGTCGAAGCCGTACTGCTTGGCGCTGTTCAAGTATTGATTGCTGAACACGCCGTTGGTGAAGGTGTATTTATAGTCGGTGCCGTACAACGCCGTGAAGCGTCCGCCCCAGTCGAAGTGATCACGTTGAATTTCGTCCGCGGTGCGCTCGAAATACAGCGCCACCTGATCAATCTGCGCCGTATCCGGTTCGAAGGAATATGCGGCCGGGTAGTTGCCGCCGGTGCCCGTGGCGTAATTGAAGCGCGTGTTCGACGTGCTGACGTTGGCGCCGGGCTCCACCCAGCCATAAAACGTGAAGCGGCTGTCCTTGAGCTTTTGGCCACCCTTACCGCAATACAGCGCATCCATGAACGCGCTGTAGTACATGTTTTCGACGCCGATCGCTTCCGAGCCGCCCACGTTCCACGTCGCGTAAGGATAGGGCGGATTGGATTCGGGCACTTCGGCACCGCCGACCACCATGGTGGGGGGGGCATTCGCATCGCCGCCATCCCAGGCGAAATGCGATCCGTAGCTGGCTTTCAGTCGATTGAAAAAACTTTGGTCTTCGGAACCCTTCGCACATCCTTCGACGGGGGCGTCGGGGTCGGTGGATTTGGCCGCCGGCAATGGCGCGGGAGGATCGTCCGCGTAGACGCGGCCGGTCAACAACAGCATGCCGACGGCAACGATACCGGCCACCGATAAAAGAGGTTTTTTCATCATCGAAGCGTTCTCCCTGAATGAAGATCAACAGCCTACTCAGCGCACCGATACACGCTAGACAGAGTCGTGTTAAAAAAAAGACTTATTTGTAAGCGCTGTAGTAAAAAACTTGTCAACGCTGTCGCATCGATACGACATTCGACCAGGTTGCTGTGCTTTTTGGGAACCACGGTGCCCGCGACCCGTTCCGTGGCAAGCTCACCCTCGCAGGCAAGCGGCGCGCCGTTCGCGCCGGTACTGGTCAACTGATGATGGGGTTACCTATCCCTTCTTGCCGTGGAGTTGCCGCGCCATCGCAATCGTTCGATGCGAGCCGTGACGAGTCCCTCAAGACGAGACGTGGTGTTCGCTGAGGACGTCCTGCACCTTACGCAGCGCGGCAGTGGCGGACGTCTCATCCCCCGATTCGCATGCACGCATGATGTCGCGTAGCTGCCCCTTCATCCAGAGTGCCTGGCCGGCGGTATATTCCGAACCGTCCGCGGCAAACACTCTCATCTGTCCCGCTTTGTCGGGGCGCAGCGAATCGATGATGCGCTCGGCACCGACGATTTGTTCGGACAGCGACGGATTGCAGGTTGCGGTCGTCACCGTTGAGAAGGCCAGCAGGGAAAACGAGCCGACAGCAAACAATAATTTCGCGTTCATGTGTTACTCCCAAGGAAGTTGCTTCGATGTCGCTTTGCGCGGATGGATCCATCGTAAAGGCTTGCGAATTTCGCGACAGACACAAAAGCATTAAAAAACCGCGGAGAGCGGCGTCGGAATGCACAAAAATCCGAGCGGTGGATCGCATCCGAGCGGTGGATTACGGCCGTGCTCGCGCCGGTGCAACCACCGTTGCATGATCGATGACCAAGCGATAACCGATCCCTGATTCGGTGAGTATGTGTTCGGGACGGCTCGGATCGATTTCCAGTTTGCGGCGCAAGCTTCCTATGTAAACGCGCAGCGCACGCGAGTCGTCGCGATTCGGACCCCACACTTCTTTGATGAGCGTGGCGTGCGTGACGATACGATCGGCGTGGCGCGTCAGCGATTCCAGGATCCGATGTTCGAGCGGCGTCAGCCGCAGTTCCCGTCCATCCCGCCGGTGCACGATTCGACGGCTCAGGTCTATGGACACATCACCGAGTTCCAGCATGCCCATGGGCAGGTCACCGCGTACGTGACGCCGCAACAGAGCACGCACCCGCGCCAGCAACTCGAGCGCGCTGAAGGGTTTGACCACGTAGTCGTCGGCGCCGTTCTCGAACGCAGCGAGCCGCTGCGCTTCGTCGGTGCGCGCGGTCAGGACCAGGATGGGCATGGCCGACCACTCGCGGATGGCGAGGATGACCTCCACTCCATCGCCGTCCGGCAGACCGAGGTCGACGAGCACCACGTCGGGTCGATGTAGACGTGCATCCTGTGCACCGCGCGCAGCCGTATCGGCGACCACGACACGAAAGCTCTGCGCTTCGAACAACATGCTCAAGATGTTTTGTATGGCTTTGTCGTCCTCGACGACCAGGACCAGGTGCATGGCTTCGGTCATTGCAAGACCGGCACGGGATGATTCGGCGGCGCGTTGAGCGGCAGGACGATCTCGAAACGTGCACCGCCCGACTGCACGCGCAGCGCGCGGATCTGTCCGCCATGCAGGCGCGTCACGGCACGGCAAATCGCCAGGCCGAGCCCCACGCCGGCGATGTTGCTCTCGGCACGTCCGCGCTCGAACTTATCGAACAATCGTTCGGGATCTCCCGCCGAAAACCCGGGCCCGTCGTCCTCCACGCTGATCACCACCGCGGACTCCATGACTTGCGCGGCGATCACGATCTGCGTTTGCGCGGGTGTATGTTTCGAGCAGTTCTCGAGAAGATTGCTGAGCATCTGCACGACCAAGCCGCCCGCCACGAACAGCATCGGCAGATCGGCCGGCACTTCCACGCGGGTCGGCCAATCCGTCAACTTCGCTTGGTTCTGCCGCAGCGCCATACCGATCAAATCTTCCAATTGGTGCCAGTCGCGCTTGACGGAAGGTACGCCATTTTCCAACCGCATGAGTTCGAGCACGTTCGACAGCAACTCGGTCATGTCGCGGGCCTTATCCTCGATCAGGCGACCGAGCGTGGTACGCCGGTGTCCATCCATGGGAAAGCTGTCGAGCGCCATCATGCTGCCGGCGCCCGCGATTGCAGCCAGCGGCGTTCGCAGGTCGTGGGATATGGAGGCCAACAGGGTATTTCTCAGCACGGCCCGTTCCGCGGCGAGTTGGGCGGTTTGCACCACGTCGACCAAGCGCACGCGTTCCAACGCCGACCCGAGCTGTCCGGCAAGCGCCTCCAATAGTCGACTTTGTTCGGGCAGTAACGCCCGGCGCGAGTCCGTCGGCCGCACGATCAGCACCCCGCGCACATCCTGGCTGCCGATCAATGGCAGATAAACGGCCAGTTCGGAGCCGAACGGTTCGGTGCCCATGCCGGCACGCTGTTGATGTTCCACCACCCAACGGCATATGGTCGCGTCCGGCGCGAGCCGGCCCGGGACGTTCGTCTCCTTCAGCAACCCGCCATCGTCGATGATTTGGACCTGGACCGAGCTGTGCCCCATGTCGGCGATGTGGCGCTCCGCCACCGCGGCCATCGTCGCCGCGTCGACCGTGACGGCGAGCTCCCGACTCATCGCGTAGAGCGCCGCGGTTCGGCTTTCACGCGCCGCCGCGGCGCTAGTTTGCCGACGTACCGCCGACACCAGGTTTGCAATGACGATGGAGACCGCCAGCATGACTCCGAACGTCACGATGTAGTGCGGCTCGGTGACCACGAAACTGAGACGCGGCGGCACGTTGAAGTAATCGAAGGCCGCGATGTTGGCGAGCGACGTGACGATGGCGGGCCCACGACCGAGCCGCAGAGCCGCGAAGGTTGCACCGAGCATGTACACCATGCCCATGTCCACCAAGTCGAAGTGGTCCAACATTGGCACCGTCATGGCCGAGCATGCTGCGGTGAGTCCGAGGGCGGCGCCGTACAACGTCAACCACTTCGACCAGTTCACTTCCGTCTTCGCAGACGCCGAGCCGCGAAACCCATCGATGTCGCGGGTCTCGCGCGAGACCACGATCACGTCGGCATCGACGCCGGCGCTCATCAACGAATGCGCCATGGAACGACGCAGCCGCCATCCTGGTTTTTTCTGCGGTGCACCGACGATGATCGTGCGCACACGGCGCAGCCGCGAATATTCTTTCACGGCATCCGGCGGGAAGCCTGCTTCGATCGTCACGGTTTCCGCACCCAACGCTTCGGCCAGACGGAACACCTCGATGCGGGAATCTTGCGCGGGATTCACCAGACCCAGGAAGCCGGGGGTGGCAATACTGGCGACCGTCCAATCAGCGTCCATGGCGACGGCCAAGCGATGGGCCGTACGCAGTAGATGTTCCGCGCGGTCGAAGCATTCGTCCGGAGCGATTGCGGCGAGCAGCCGTTCTCGCGCACCCGCCGGTGCGTCCATGCCGGCTGCACGTTGGTAGGCGTCCTTCGCATCGTTCGGTTCGGCGGACCCAGCACCTTCGGCACCGGCGGGATGCGTGAATCTCGATGGGGCCCGAGTGGCGACAGTCATGGGTGCGGTCGACGGGGTCCGCGGCTACAGCAAGGACAAGCCGTTCGCACCGCGCGGGGCGACCACCCCGATGGTCGCCCAACTGCTGAAGCCGGTGGCATCGATGGCTGCCCACACATCGATCCCATGTTCGATGATCTGTTCGACGTCGGACCAGCAGTCGTAGTGTTCGGCACCGCCACGAAGCGCCGAGGTTCCGCAGTCGACGAGCAGTATCGCGGGACGACGCGCTTTGACGCCCGCCACGTCCATCGTCACTCGGTGCGCGGCCCCGCTCGAATGCGGCAACGCAGGCAGCGATTCGAATGCGCGGAGTAGATGAACCACGGCGTCGCGTCCATCGGCGTGCGCCAACCCAACGACGATGTCGGTGTGTTCGCGTTTTTGGGCCGCCGCGCTTTCGAGCATTGCCCGCAGTGCGGTAAGTCCGCCGGAGCCGCCAAAAAAAAGCCTGAGTTTGCCAGGCGGTCGTGCTGCCACGCCGCCGCGTGGTCCTTTCTTAAGGGAGACTCGGTTGGCCTGATCTACCAGCAAGGTTGTCCACCCACGCTTAGGCGATGTCGCCACACGTGGAAAGGTATGGAAAACGGTGTAAAGATCACGTTAAAAAAACGTCATCGTGCACTGCGTGGAGCCGGAGCGACCACAACCCCTGGACCGCCGGGCGGCTGCCGAATGGACGGCAAGGGGTTGTGGCGTCGAAGCCTCGGCTCGTCCTTAGAGGCTGTAGTACATATCGAATTCGATGGGGTGGGTGGTCATGCGCAGGCGCGTCA
>CAZZXZ010000169.1:0-5331 GCA_964658135.1 uncultured Acetobacteraceae bacterium
GCTCCGCCGGGCCGGCGCTACCCGGCGCACGCGTGTGCCCAGCGTCGCGCGGTGCGGATTCGCCCGACTCGAGCGCGCCTCCGCCGGTAATCCACGCCTTCAGGCCGCCGTCGAGCACCGCAACGTGCCGATGGCCCAGCCAGCGCAGCAGCCACCACGCACGCGCGGCAAACGAGCCGTTCGCCGCGTCGTAGGCGACGACTTGCGTCGTCCGGTCGATGCCCACCTCGGTCAAACGCCGCGCCAAGTCCTCGGGCAGCGGCAGCGGATGGCGTCCGCTGGCGGGCGAGATCGGCGCCGCCAGATCGCGATCCAGATCCAAGTGGCAGGCCCCCGGAATATGCGCGGTGAGGTAAGCGAGTCGGCCGGCGGCCGGTGCCATCAAGTCGAATCGACAATCCAGCACCACGACCGGCGCGACCGCTGCGCTCACCGTGGCGGATCGGCGGGCGTCTGCCAATAAATCGGCGAGCGCGCTCGTGCCGATTAGCGTGGTGAATGTCATGGGGCGAGCTTATCGCGATGGCGGTGGGACTTACCGTTACAATTGGCCATGGCACTCACTCTTTACTGGGGCAGCGGCAGTCCGTTTTCGTGGCGTGTCCTCCTGGCACTGCAACACAAAGGAATCGAGTACCAATCGCAGCTGTTGCATTTCGACAAACAGGAGCACCAGTCGCCCCAGATGTTGAAGATGAACCCACGCGGCCGCCTGCCCGTGTTGAAGGATGGCGATTATGTCATTTTCGAGTCGGTGGCCATGTTGTACTACCTCGACTTGAAATATCCCGAGCCGGCGATCTTCGGGTTTGGCCCCGAGGAAGCCGGCGTGATCATGCGCGTGATCTGCGAGTTTCAGGCCTATGCGGAACCCGCCGTACAGAAAATCATCGCGGCGATTTTTGCCGACGAGGTGACCGGCGACATCGATGCCCTCACCGACGCCATGCACGTGGTTGCACGCGAGGCGCGCACCATCGAAGGGCGGTTGAGCAAGGAGGAATGGATCGTCGGTGCACATTATTCGGCGCTCGACATGGTGATTTTTCCATGGATCCAGTTGTTGCGGCGCGCCTTGGACAAGTCGGCCGCGGCGGAACTCGGTGCGCGCTTTCTGCCCATGGAACGCAATTATCCGGCGCTGGCACGCTGGATTCATCGCATTGAAGCATTGCCCGGCTATGAACTGACGTATCCGCCACACTGGCGCGAGCCTTGACGGCCGCCGGCGTCGGCCGGCGTTGATTTGAGTCGCCGTGAGCGGCAGTGCACGCCGGTCGCGTAGACTCACGGGGGCTTTTTCGCCGAACTCGCCCATCGGTCCATCGATAAGGAAAAACAAATTGGGAAAAAACATCTCGAAAAGCCGCCAAGCGGGACAAAAATTATGAGCCAACACGAAGTGCATGTGAGTTTTGCGGGCAAGCTCGTATTCGTCGGTTTCGGCAGCATCGGACAGGGAGTGTTGCCGCTGATCTTGCGCCACATAGGCATTTCGGCAGATCGCATCACGATTGTCACCGCCGCAGATGCGGGACGTCCGGAAGCGGAACAATTCGGCGTCACTTTCGTCAAGGAGACTCTCACACGCGAGAACCACCGACGCGTCTTGGAGCCTTTGCTGGCACCGGGTGATTTCCTCCTGAATCTGTCCGTGGATGTATCGAGCGTCGCGTTGGTCGAACTGGCCCGCGAGCGCGGCGCGTTGTACCTCGACACCTGCATCGAACCCTGGGCCGGCGGATACACGGATCCGAACGCGTCGGTAGAGTCGCGCAGCAATTACACCATGCGCCTGCAGGCTTTGAAATTACGCAATTGGACCAAAAATGCACCCACCGCCGTGCTGACGCATGGCGCCAATCCCGGCTTGGTGTCGCATTTGGTCAAACGGGCCTTGTTGAACATCGCCCACGACACCGGGGTCGCGGCGGGCGCGCCGGCGACTCGCGAGCAGTGGGCCAAGCTCGCACACACGCTCGGCATCAAAGTCATGCACATCGCCGAGCGCGATACTCAGGTGGCCGACGCACCCAAGGCGGCCAATGAATTCGTCAATACTTGGTCGGTCGACGGTTTCGTGAGCGAAGGCGCGCAACCGGCCGAACTCGGGTGGGGTACTCACGAAAAACATTTCCCGACGGACGGCGGCCGGCACTCGGCGGGTTCTGGCTGCGCCATTTATCTCAATCGGCCCGGCGCGAGTACCTGTGTCCGTACCTGGACTCCCCGCGCAGGTCACTTTCACGGCTTTCTGATCACTCACTCGGAAGCCATCTCGCTCGCCGATTACTACACCGTCAAGGACGGCGATACCGTGGTGTACCGCCCGACCACCCACTACGCCTACCATCCCTGCGACAGCGCGGTGTTGTCCGTCCATGAATTCGCGGGCCGCAATTGGCATCTGCAAGATAACAAGCGAATCATGATGAGCGAAATCACCGCCGGGACGGACGAACTCGGCGTGCTGTTGGCCGGGCACGCTAAAAATGCGTACTGGTACGGATCCCAGCTCTCCATCGACGAGGCGCGCCGACTGGCGCCGTTCAACAGCGCGACCAGCCTGCAGGTCACCGCGGCCACCTTGTCGGGAATGATCTGGGCCATCGAAAATCCGCATCGCGGCATCGTCGAGCCCGACGACATGGATTTCGAGCGCCCGCTCGCAATTTGCATGCCCTACCTAGGCCGCGTGCAGGGCGAATACACCGACTGGAATCCGTTGTTCCAGCGCGGCGAATTGTTCGCGGAGGATCTGGACGAAACCGATCCCTGGCAGTTCAAGAACGTCCGCGTCGTGTGAAGCGCCGAGCGGACCTCAGGGACGAGGTCCGTAATGGATCGCGACGATGACGATGCGCGTGGGGCCGGCGGGTAATTCGAGGGTCAGCTCTGCGTCGAGGCGCTTGCCGAGCAGGCTGCGGCCGAGCGGCGAATCCATGCTGACGTAGTCGCTTTCCATGTCAAATTCATCGGGACCGACGAGACGATACCAACGTAGTTGCCCGTCGTCGTATTCGATCTGGATCCAGGCGCCGAAGTAAACCCGCTGCGGATCGCGCCGCACGGCACTCGCACCGCCGTCGGTGGCTCCCGCGGCGGCCGGCGTGTCGACGATCGTCATGCCGTCCAGGCGTTTGCGCAGGAAACGTACGCGGCGGTCGATCTCGTGCAGGCGCTTTTTGCCATAGGTGTATTCGGCATTCTCCGACCGGTCGCCTTGCGCGGCGGCTTCGGCCACGGCGATCGTGACGCGCGGGCGTTCGTCGAGCCACAGCCGCGCCAATTCTTCACGCAAGCGGCGGGCGCCCTCCGGGGTGATGTATTGGGAGCCGGGTGCGGTAGGCGGGCGGTAGCGTGACACGGTGCAATACGCGAAATATCGCTACAGACGTGAACCGCTTCCAACACGCCGATCGACGTTTGAGCGGTTGCTCACAGATTGACTACACACGATGTCATTAAGCTTCCTACCCATGAGCGCCAAATATTACACCCACTTCATCGCGCAGTCGGACGACGCCATCGAATACAGTGAATATCGCGGCGTGGTCGAGCTGCTCGGACAACAGGGCAAGATGCAGGGCAGCCGCGACATCGCCAAGATGCTGGCCCGCAGTTTCGACTTGGAAGAAACGGACATCCAAGTCCTGCAATGGCATCAATTGCACTGAGGTCACCACCGGTCATCCCCTAGCGGGCTTTACTTCCCTTCATTGAAGTCCGCATCTCTGCCCCGAGCTCATCACTCGGGGCTTTTTTTTTGGCGGTGGTAGACTATTCAACGCCTCCGCGTCGAGAGGCGTGAAGGGGATGATGATGGGTAAATGCGCTTGGGCCCTGGCCGTGGTCACGGGTTTCCTCTTATCGGGCTGCGGCTACAACTCGTTCCAGGCGCAGGACGAGCAGGTCAAATCCGCTTGGTCGGAGGTGTTGAACCAATACCAGCGCCGCGCCGATCTCATACCCAATCTGGTCAACACGGTAAAAGGCTATGCGACCCAGGAGCAAACGGTGCTATTGGGCGTCACGGAGGCTCGCGCCAAGGTGGGCTCCATCCAGGCGACGCCGGAATTGGTGAACGATCCCGAGGCCTTCGCCAAGTTTCAGGCGGCGCAAGGACAGCTCACCGGCGCTCTGTCACGCTTGATGGTGGTGACCGAAAACTACCCGCAGCTCAAGTCGGACCAGAATTTCCGCGATCTGCAGGCGCAGCTCGAGGGCACCGAGAATCGCATCACGGTGGCGCGCAATCGCTACATCCAGTCGGTGCAAAACTACAATGTCTCGGTGCGTTCGTTTCCGAACAACGTGACTGCGATGATGTTCGGTTATAAACCCAAGCCTAACTTTGCCGTCGAAAACGAAGCCGTCATCGCCAAGCCCCCCACGGTGGATTTTGGCGGTCCCTCGGCCGGAGCGCTGCCGGCGGCTACCGCACCCGCGATGTCCCCGCCTCCCGCAGCACCGGCGCACTGACGCGCCATTGAACCGCTCAGGACGCGTTGCGGCCGGGATGCTCTGCCTGCTGGCCGCCTGGTGGGTCCGCGCCGACGTCGCCGTGCCGACGCTCACGGCCCGCGTCACGGATCTGACCGGCACCTTGTCGGGCGAAGCGGTCAACCGCATGGAGACCAAGCTGGCGGCGTTCGAAGCCCGCAAGGGCAGCCAAATCGCCGTTTTGATCGTGCCGACGACACAGCCCGAGGACATCGAGCAATACGGAATTCGCGTTGCCGACCAATGGCAGTTGGGACGCAAGGGCGTCGATGACGGGATCATTCTCTTGGTGGCCAAAAACGATCGGCGCGTGCGCATCGAAGTGGGGCGGGGGCTGGAAGGCGCATTGCCGGACGCCATCGCGAACCGCATCATTACGGACACCATCACACCGCATTTCAAGTCGGGCGATTACGATGGAGGCGTCGAGGCCGGCGTCGATCAGATGATGGCGGTGGTCAATGGTGAACCGCTGCCCGAGCCTGACAAGAAATGGGAGCATAGCAACGGTTTGGGCAATGTGCTGCCACTCCTCATGGTGGTTGTGTTCGTCGGCAGCGGCGTGCTGCGGAGCTTGTTCGGGCGCTTGTTCGGATCGCTGGCCACGGGCGGCTTGGCCGGCGGCATTGCCTGGTTATTGAGTCATTTGTTGCCCATCGGCGTGGGTGCCGGCGTGCTCGGTTTTCTGTTCGCCATGCTGCTCGGCTCGTCGCGCGGTTGGTCGGCCGGCGGCGGCGGCTGGGGCGGCTTCGGCGGTGGGTTGGGAGGTGGCTTCGGAGGTCGCAGTAGTGGCGGTGGCGGTGGGGGCGGATTCGGCGGCGGTGGCGG
>CAZZXZ010000170.1:0-5306 GCA_964658135.1 uncultured Acetobacteraceae bacterium
GGTACATCTGCCGTTGGTGGTGCCCGCCGGCTGTCGATTCCGGGTCGGCGGCGAGGTGCGCGAGTGGCGCGAGGGTGTCGCCTGGGTATTCGACGATACCATCGAGCATGAAGCTTGGAACGATTCGAACCTTCCGCGCGCCGTATTGATATTCGACGTGTGGAATCCGGAACTGACACAACTCGAGCGCGATCTGGTCTCACAGACGACGATCGCGCTCGAAGATTATTACGCAGCGGAGGGCGCCGTGCCTGGAGTGGTCATTTGATGTGGTATCGATTGGTCTGGTGCGTACCCCTCATGAGTATCGGCTGGACGGTGTCGTGCGATGCCGCCGACTCTCTCGGGGCCCTACTTGCCTGTCGCAATATTCCCGAGGCCTCCGCGCGCCTCGCGTGTTTCGACCGCGCCGCCGCCGGCGGCACCGGCATGGCATCCGCGCCATCGCCATCGCCATCGCCAGTAGCCGCCCCCGCTCCCGCGCTCGATGCGCAGCAACAGTTCGGCCTTCCCGAGAAGGCGCTGGCCGCCAAGGAGGTGGCGGCGGGTACCCGGGCCGCGGAGACCACCAAGATTCAAGCCCATGTCGCCGGACTGTCGCGCGCCGCGGACGGCACCACGGTGTTCGCGCTCGATAACGATCAAGTGTGGAAACAACTCAGCGTGGAAGGCGAGTTGCTTGCCCGCCTCGGCGATGGCGCCACCGTGTCACGGGCATTGCTCGGCTCTTACTGGCTGCAGCTCAGCTCGGGGCGAGGGTGCAAAGTCACGCGGCTGCGGTAACTGGCCGCCGAACTTTACTCGACGGGTATTCCCGCGCCTTCTAAATGCGCGCGCAGCGACGCGAGTTCATCGGAATAATGGCGCCACTGTTGCAATGATGAATCGTACAGAGGTTGACGCACTTGCACCGCACTTGCGGTGGTCGTCGCCGCCGGATTCAAATGAAATTCGAGGCAGGCGCTCTCGAAGGGCAGACCGAGGTACTCAAGTAGCCGCGCAGTCGTCGGCTCGAGCGCCGTGACGACGTCCTCGTAGGCGACATCCAGAATACGACCGGGCAACACCTGGTGCCAATGCGCCATCAACCGGCGATAGCCGATATAAAACTCCGCCAGCTCCGTCAGGTCGTAGGAGAAGGGGTAGGCCCGCCCGAAACGGGTCTTGAAGATGGCATAGCATGCCGCGAGCGGATGCCGGGTCAAATGCACGATCCGCGCCTGCGGGAACGCGCGCAGTATCGGCGCGCAGTAGAAGAAATTCACCGGTTGTTTGTCCGCGAAACGCGCTCGGTCGCCACGTCGGGCGTGGGCCCGCGCCAGATACTCGCGCGCGACCGACGGACCGTCTAAACCGCCGAGCGCGGCGGCGTACGTCAACCAGCCTCCCTGTCGCGGCGCGCCCATGCGCTCGACGGCGGCACCGATCGCCTCGGAAAGCGCCGGCAACTCGCCGGCGGCATGCACTTGAGAGTGACCGCCGATGATCCGCTCCACCAGCGTGGTGCCCGTGCGCGGTAACCCGACGATGAAGATGGGTGCTTCGCCGGTGCTGTCCGGCTGCACAGCTTCGATGCCGCGAAACGACTCGATGATGCGCTCGATGACTCTGGCGTCGTGCGCCGAGTCGTATTGAAGGGCAGCGCGTTCGATCCGGTTCCCGGCCCGCAGGTGACGCCAACTCGCGACGTAGTCGCCGAGGTCCTCGTAGGATTTCGCCAGCCCGAAATGCAGCGTCGCCGCATCTGTCGAGTCCGCCGGCACGGCGGCCAGCGCCGCTTCCGCGGCCCCGACGGAATTGTGTTCGGCGGACTGGCGGCGCAACTCAGCCAGACCCTTGATCGCTTCGGGATCCGCGGGCGACAGCCGCAGAATGCTTTCCAGATCGCGGGTGGCGGCGGCAAAATTTCCGAGAAATCGCTGGATGACGGCGCGCCGGGCGAGCAGCGCCACATCCAGGGGCGCCGCCTTCAGCGCCTCGTCGTAGATCTGAAGGGCACGTTCGTGAGCGGCGGCATGCACTAAAAATTCACCGACCGCATCGAGCGCCGCTGCGATGCCCTGGGCGCTCACCGCAGCATCGTTTGCGGCATCCAGCGCCGCGCCGCGCTCGCCGAGCTGCAGCAGGCATTCGGCTCTTTGCAGATGGGATTGCAGATCGTGCGGCCGCACCGCGATGCCGGCGTCCGCGAGGCCGAGCGCAACCTTCGCATTGCCTGCCACCAATTCTGTGATGCTGCCCAGCAGCCATCCCGCCGGATCGTCGGGCCATGCCGCGCGACAGTCCGCCGCCGCGTGCGACGCGCCCGACACGTCGCCGCGCGCCAGGCGAGCACCGATATCGTATTGAAATTCGGACAGAGATCGACCGCTCATGGCAGCGTTCCGCTAGACGTTCTACCAACCATGATGCAGGCAGCGCCCGATGACGTCCAGCAGGGAGCTCCTGATCATCCCGTTGCTCTTAAACCACATAGATTTTGTCAAATTTTCAAAATCGATGCCTGGACCACGTGTTTTAGCGATTTGCGGCCGTTCGCCGATTCCTTTGGGCTGTGTTTGCATGTTGCGTCACTCTGACACTGTGTTATATTTTCGCCATCGGTAAGAATTCATAGAGACGTTAACGTCCGGGGATGATCAGTGAGGCTTTGTGCACGCATGAACCGCGAGGCTCATGCTGATAAAACCGCATGCCCCGTGAAGTCCGTGTCTAGGTGCTTATCACTCTTAGTCGGCCTGCATCGTTTACACGGAGCTCTCAATGTCTCAAACGAATCTCGGTAATCCCATTTTGCGACTGGCGGTGCGCGCCGCGTTGACCACCGGCACCCTGGCGGCATCCTTCGGTGTCGCACAGTCGCAAGAAGCGCCCGCCGGCACCGGTGATCTGGGCGAGGTCGTGGTCACCGGTTCACGTATTGCGGTCCCGAACCAGACGTCCATCAGCCCGGTGACCTTCGTGTCGGCCACCGACATCGCGCAAACCGGCGCCACGCGCATCGAGGACGTGCTGAACCAGTTGCCTCAGGTGTTCGCCGACCAGGGCAGCAACATCGTCAACGGCTCGGACGGCACGGCCACCGTCAATTTGCGGGGTCTCAACGCCAAGCGCACGCTCGTCTTGGTGGATGGCTTCCGCATGGGTCCCGGCGACCCCAACTCGAGCGGCGCGTCGGACATCAACATGATTCCGATGGAATTGCTCGAGAGCGTAGAAGTCATGACGGGCGGTGCCACCACGGTGTACGGCGCGGATGCCGTAGCGGGCGTCGTGAACTTCAAGCTGAACGATCACTTCGAAGGCGTCAAGCTGATTGCCGATGCCGGCGAATACAATCACCACAACAACAATGTTCAAGGTGTGGAAGATGCGATCGCCGCCGCCGGCGACCAAGAGGCACCGTCTCATGTCAATACCGGCAGCCAAAAGTCGCTCGCTTTCATTGCCGGGCTGAATTCCGCGGACGGCAACGGTAACGCGACTTTTTACGCCACCTATCGCAATGTGGCAGCGGTGCTGCAGTCGAAGTACTCGCAAAGCGCCTGTACGTTGGGTTCTGGGTATATCGGCTCCGGGTCCTATTCGACCGGCGGCAAGTTTTATTGCGGCGGTTCCTCGACGTCCTATCCTGGCCGCTTCGAAGATCTCGCGACGACCCCGAGGACCAACAGCACGGTGACTGCCACCGGCCAGCTCGTGCCTTATACGTCGGCCAATTCGTATAACTACGGTGCGCTTAACTACTACCAGCGCCCGGATGAGCGTTACACCGGCGGCACCTTGCTGCATTACCAGTTCAACGAACATGCCACGGTCTATTCGGAATCCATGTTCATGGATGATCGATCGGTCGCGCAGATCGCGCCGTCCGGGGCATTCTTCAAGTCTTATACCTTCAACTGCTCCAACCCGGAACTCTCTGCCAGCGAACTCGCCGCATGGTGCGGCGGCAGTGCCGCCGGAAACACCTCCATTCTCATCGGTCGCCGTAACATCGAAGGGGGCGACCGTCAGGACGATCTCGAACATACCGACTACCACGAAGTCCTGGGCATCAAAGGGAAAATCTCCGACGCTTGGAGCTACGATGCGAGCTTCCAGTACAGCTTGGTGAATTTGGCCGAAACGTATAACAACGACGTTTCGTCGGAGAAAATCACCGATGCGCTGAACGTGGTCACCGGAGCCAATGGTCAGCCCGAGTGCGCCGTCACCGCCGCGGGCGATACCAACGGTCTCGCCAACGGTTGCGTGCCCTGGAACATCTTCAAGGCCGGCGGCGTGACGCAGGCTGCGGCGAATTACATCACTACACCGGGTGAAGAACGAGGCCGCGTCACTCAAACCGTCGTGAACGCCAACGCCACCGGTGACTTGGCGCAGTACGGGCTGCAGTTACCGACCGCGAGTTCGGGCTTGAAGCTCAACCTCGGTGCGGAATATCGTGATGTGACCTCGTTCACGTCCTACGACCAAGAGTATCTCTCGGGTGACCTCGCGGGTCAGGGCGGAGCAAAGACGAATACCAGCGGCGGTATCGTGTCGCGCGAAGTTTTCGTGGAAGCGTACCTTCCGCTGATCGACGATAAGCCGTTCGCCAAGAGCTTGGACTTTACGACGGGTTATCGTTATTCGGATTATTCGACCGGATTCGAAACCAACACGTTCAAGTTTGGCCTCGACTGGTCGCCGAGCGACGATGTACGTATTCGCGGCAGCTTCGCGCGCGCTTCCCGCGCTCCCAACATCGTCGAGTTGTACTCGGCCTCATCGGTCGCGCTCGATGGTAATACCGATCCCTGTGCCGGTACCAATCCGAGTTATTCGGCGGCGCAATGCGCGCGAACCGGCGTAACAGCGGCTCAATACGGCAATATCTTGCCGAACACAGCCAATCAGTACAACGGCCTGACCGGCGGAAACACCGCGTTGAAACCGGAAACGGCTTTTACGACTTCGTTCGGGATCGGGTTCACCCCTCGTTTCATTCCTAATTTCCGGGCGCAGTTCGACTATTTCGATATCAAGATCGACAATGTCATCCAGCAGATCGGTGCCGACGAGATCTTAAAGGAATGTCTTAACTCCGATCTGTTTTGCAATGCCGTGCATCGCGACTCCGACGGTTCGTTGTGGACCAGCGAAAACGGCTACGTCGTCGACCAGCTCGAGAACGTGGGCAAGCTCCAGACGCGAGGCGTCGATGCCGATATTTCCTATTCGTTCGACATTGGCCCCCTCGGCAAGATTCATACGGGCCTTGTCGGCACGTACGTCGACAAGTACGAGATCACGCCAATCGC
>CAZZXZ010000171.1:0-5279 GCA_964658135.1 uncultured Acetobacteraceae bacterium
TTGGCGTCGGCTACGACGGAGGTGGCGTCCGGCTGCGCTTCGACGAACACCGAGACGGTCGCCACGCCGTCGGAATAGACCAGATGGGTGGCCGGTACGGTGGCGCCTCCCAAGGTCTGCGCGCCCGACACCGTGAGACGGAACCCCGGCGGCAGTTCGCTCGCCCGATACGCCGACAGCGCCGGCGGCGCCGGATCGCGCGCCAAGCCCTGGCGCACCCACCGCATGCCTTCGGTGTGCACGACGGGCGTCACGTCGCTGTCGGGGATGTTGTCCGGCATATCCAGCCGGGCGAACAAAATTTGCTCGATGACCTGGCCGCTGGCGTCGCACAATTGAGTTTTGAGCGGCATTGCGGTGGTCTCATCCAACCACAAGCGATACCCGAAGCGGAACTGGTCCTTCGGCGTGACGGAAATCACGCGTGCCGCCCGACCGAGAACGTGCGAGTTCGCCAATGCCTCGATACGATAAAAATCGTTCACGTCCGCGCCGAATTGCGGCAAGGAACCCAAGAACGGTCCTCGATCCTGGCGCGTCTCGACCAGCACGGTGTGCTGATCGGGAAGGTAGCAGGTCAACCCCTCGTTGTTCCTGACGAATTCGCGACCCGACCCGTCCAAGGATTGCAAACGCTCGGTGACCAGACCGCCGCGCATCCGGTGCACGATGCGCATGGTCTCCACGCGGCCGTCGGTCAGATGAAAAAACGTCCCGTCATAATTTCGCGTCGAAAGCGCCTCGTTCATCTTTTCGAGCCAGGCCCGCGGATCGTCCGCCGCCCGGGACCGCTGCGGCACTCCGGTCAAAAGGATGCCGGCCACCGCGCACGGAATCAGCCAACGAACCGAGTACAGCCGTCTCGTCATGGGCTGTCGACGTGCTTCGCGCTCCCGGCGTCCTGCTCGTCGGTATCGGTCAGCAGGGTCGAGAGAATATTTTCCTGTCCCAAAGGAGAAGAGTACTTGCTGTGCGCGAAGACGTAGTTGGTCAGACGCGCCGCCGGCATGGCCGTTCGCGTTTCGGCCACCGGAGTCGGGACGGTGTACGACAGCGCCTCCCGGGGCTTGTCGATGTCGCGGGGTGTACCTGCGTCGCCCGGTGTGCCGGAGGCACGCACTTGAGCCAGCATCGGCGGCGCGGGCTGACCGGCCGGAGCCACTTCACGCTGCTGCAGAGCGAGCACGGCCATGGCGCACACACCGGCCGCCACGGCGGCACCTGCGAAGGGACGCCACCAGCGCGATGAGGGGACGCGCGGGGCCGGCAGGTTCGCAGCGAGCGTGGGCTCACCGTCGATGGCCCGGTTCATGCGTCCCATGAAATCGTTCCCCGCCAGCGACCGCGACAACGTACCGCCGCCGCGCAGGGCTTCGCCGATGAGCGCATAGCGGCCGAAGCCGTCACGTAGCTCCCCATCCCGCAGCAGACGTTTGAGAAGCAGCTCGGTTTCCGCATTGGGCAACTCGCCGTCGAGAAAGGCCGAGAGTTGCTCACGAATTTGTTCGCTCATGTGTCCTCAGGCCGACCAAGGCCGCCATCGAAAATAGGTCTCAACTTCTTGTCTATCGCCTCGCGTGCCCGAAAAATTCTTGAGCGCACCGTGCCCACCGGGCAATCCATCGTTTCCGCGATGTCCTCGTAACTCAAACCTTCCAACTCGCGCAGGACGATGGCCGTCCGCAAATCCTCAGGCAAATTTTCGATGGCCCGATTCACCGTATCGCGAATCTCGTCGGTGAGCAGCAGTCCCTCGGGGGTTTCGGATTCGGCCAGGCGGGCATGCAGGTCGTATTGCTCCGGGTCTTGCAGATCGAGATCGTAGTCCATGGGCCGGCGCTTGTTCGCCACCAGGGCGTTTTTCGCCGTATTGATGGCAATTCTATACAGCCAAGTGTAAAAAGCGCTATCGCCTCGAAACGACTGCAAAGCACGATACGCTTTCACGAACGCCTCCTGCGCGATGTCCTCAGCCTCGCTCGCATCGTGTACGTAGCGCATGATGAGCTTGAGCACCTTGTGCTGGTAGCGCAGTACCAACAAGTCGAATGCCGCACGCTCTCCACGCTGAACCTTTTCGACCAGCTTAAGATCGCTGTCGTCGACGCTCATGCGTGGACCCAAACCAGGAGGCAGTTTGCCCAGCCTGACGCGATAGACCCGCGTGCCGGGAAAAAGTTCGACAATTCCATCGGCGGAGTCTAACAGCCGCGCGCCGCGTCAATATCGGTGGCTGGCCGGGCTTGCAGTTATCTGACCGATGAGGGCGGATAGCGCGGCGTCCGCCGGCACCATACGGCCGAGGAAGTAATCGTAAATCAACGGATCCGGGCACTCAAGGAGCTGCCTAAACGCGGCTTGATCGGCGGCCGAGGCCGCCGGGTAACGTTCATCGACGTAGCGGGTCAAGAGCGTATCGAGTTCTTTCAAACCGCGCCGGCAGTGCCAGCGCAGTCTGCCGAGCTCAGCCGTCATGAATGGCGATGAGCAAGCATTTTTTTGACTTCGGCGATCGCTTTGGCGGGATTCAAGTCCTTCGGACAGGCTTCGGTGCAGTTCATGATGGTGTGACAGCGGTACAGTCGAAACGGATCTTCCAGATAATCCAGCCGTTCGCCGGTGGCCTCGTCGCGGCTGTCCACGATCCAACGATACGCTGCGAGCAACGCCGCGGGCCCGAGGTAACGATCGCTGTTCCACCAATAGCTCGGGCAGCTCGTCGAGCAGCACGCACATAAAATACAGGCCGACGGCCGATCGACTTTTTCTTGGTCTTCCTTGGACTGTAAGCGCTCGCCGTCAGGCGGCGCCGGGGTGCGCGTTTGCAGCCACGGCTTGATGGATGCGTACTGAGCGTAGAAATTCGTCAAGTCGGGAACCAGATCCTTGATGACCGGCATGTGCGGCAACGGGTAGATCTTGATGTCGCTCTTCACGCCGGCGCAGGCGCTGACGCAGGCGAGGCCGTTCTTGCCGTCGATGTTCATGGCGCACGAACCGCAGATGCCTTCACGGCAGGAACGGCGGAAACTCAAGGTCGAGTCGATCTCGTTCTTTATCTTGACCAGCGCGTCCAACACCATCGGCCCACAACTGTCCATGTCGACTTCGTAGGTATCGATGCGCGGATTGTCGGCCAGATCGGGGTCGAAGCGGTAAATCTTGAAGACACGCACGTTGGTGGCGCCGGCGGGCGCCTTGAAGACGCGGCCGTCCTTACGGATCTTCGAATTGGCGGGAAGGGTAAATTCAGCCATGGGATGCTCCTAATAAGTCCTTGCCTTGGGCGGAACGGATGCGACATCGTCGGTCAACGTGTTCAGCTGCACGGTTCGATAGTCGAACGTCGTGGCGCCCTTATCGTCCACCCAGCACAACGTGTGCTTCATCCAGTTTTGATCGTCGCGATTCGGAAAGTCTTCGCGTGCCTGAGCGCCCCGGCTCTCCTTGCGATTTTCCGCCGAGTGCATGGTGGCCACCGCCTGACCGAGCAGATTGTCGAGTTCCAGCGTTTCCATCAAATCGGTATTCCAGACCATCGAGCGGTCCGTGACCTGCACGTCGGCAAACGAGGCGAACACTTCGCCGAGCTTGCGCTTGCCGTCGTTCAGGGTCTCACCGGTGCGAAACACCGCGGCATCGCTTTGCATCACGCGCTGCATGTCGAGTCGGATGTCGGCCGTGCGTCGCGAACCCTTGGCATGCCGCAGCTTGTCGAGGCGCGCGAGGGCGACGTCCGACGAATCTCCTTTGAAGGCGCGATGGGGCGTTCCCGGCTTGACGCTCCGTGCACATTGATGCGCCGCCTCGCGACCGAACACCACCAAATCGAGCAGTGAATTCGAGCCGAGGCGATTGGCGCCGTGCACCGACACGCAGGCCGCTTCGCCGACGGCCATCAGCCCGGGCACCACGGTATCGGACTCGCCGGCGCGGCGCGTCACCACTTCGCCGTGCAGATTGCACGGTATGCCGCCCATGTTGTAGTGAACGGTGGGCAGCACGGGAATGGGTTCCTGGTTCACGTCGACGTTGGCGAAGATACGCGCCGTTTCGGCGATACCCGGCAGCCGCTCGTTGATGACGGCCGCACCCAGATGTTCGAGGTGCAGATGGATGTGATCCTTCGCCTTGCCGACGCCGCGACCCTCGCGAATCTCCACGGTCATGGAACGACTGACGACGTCGCGCGAGGCCAAGTCTTTGGCGTTCGGCGCGTAGCGCTCCATGAACCGCTCGCCCGCCGAGTTGGTCAGGTAGCCGCCCTCGCCGCGCGATCCCTCCGTGATGAGACAGCCCGCGCCGTAGATGCCGGTGGGGTGGAACTGCACGAACTCCATGTCCTGCAACGGCAGCCCGGCGCGCAGCGCCATGCCGCCACCGTCGCCGGTGCAGGTATGCGCGGAGGTGCACGAGAACCAGGCACGGCCATAACCGCCCGTGGCCAAAATGACCTGATGCGAGCGGAAGCGGTGCAGCGTGCCGTCCGACATGTCGAGCGCGATGACGCCGCGGCACTCGCCATTTTCCATGATGAGATCGAGCGCGAAGTATTCGATGAAGAAACTCGCTTCGTGCTTGAGAGATTGCTGATACAGGGTATGCAGCATGGCGTGCCCGGTGCGATCGGCAGCGGCGCAGGTACGTTGTGCGATGCCTTTGCCGTAATGCGTGGTCATGCCGCCGAACGGTCGTTGGTAGATGCGGCCATCGTCGGTGCGCGAAAACGGCACGCCGTAGTGCTCCAGCTCGATGACGGCCGCGGGTGCTTCCTTGCACATGAACTCGATGGCATCTTGGTCGCCGAGCCAATCCGAGCCCTTCACGGTGTCATACATGTGCCAGCGCCAGTCATCGGCGCCCATGTTGCCGAGCGCCGCGGATATGCCGCCCTGCGCGGCGACGGTGTGGCTGCGCGTCGGAAACACCTTGGTCAAACACGCCGTGGTCAAACCCGCTTCGGCCAGACCAAAGGTCGCACGCAAACCGGCGCCGCCCGCGCCGACCACCACGACATCGTAGGTATGGTCGATGAATTTATAATCGCTCATGATATTTAAGTCCCCAATGCGATGCGCAAAATTGCGTATATGCCGGCGCCGCCGAACAGGACATAGACGAACCGGAGAAGCAAGAGAGCGCCGACCTTCAGGCCGGCGGCGTGGACGTAGTCTTCCACCACGACGGTGGTCCCCAGATAGGAATGATAGGTCAGCACCGCAATGGTCAAGACCGCCAGGAAGCTGCTCAACGGCAGCATCAACCACGCCTTGACGGTC
>CAZZXZ010000172.1:0-5256 GCA_964658135.1 uncultured Acetobacteraceae bacterium
ATCGACGTGCAGCCGCCCGGCCGTGTCGAGCAGTAGGACGTCGTAGGCCTGCAAGCTCGCCTCGGTCAAGGCCCGCCGCGCGATGGCCACCGGCGCCTCATTGAGGTTACCCATCGAGAAGCCGGCCCCGACCTGTATCGCCAAGGTCTGCAACTGCAATATCGCCGCCGGCCGATACACGTCGGTGCTGACCATCAAGACTTTTTTATTCTGTTTCTCGATCAGCCAGCGGGCCAATTTACCGGCAGTCGTCGTTTTGCCGGCGCCCTGCAGGCCGGCCAGCATCACCACGACGGGTCGCTGCGCGCGCAGATTCAGCCCGGGACTCGCATCGCCCATCAGACGTACCAGTTCCTCGTGGACGACCTTGATGAACGCCTGCCCCGGCGTGAGGCTCTTGGTGACCTCGATGCCGATGGCGCGCACTTTGATGGCATCGGTAAACGTTTTCACGACCGGTAGCGCCACGTCCGCGTCGAGCAATGCCAGACGCACTTGTCGCACGGTCTCGGCGATGTTGTCCTCGCTCAAATGACCGCGTCCGGACAGCGCCTTTAACGCCGCTGAAAAACCTGCTGTGAGACGATCGAACATGCCGTGGATTGTAGCGTCGCAAAGCCCGCACTGCTAGGCGCTCATGCATGCTTGTGGCATGATTTGCCCGCCGTGATCTTCGCCATTACCCTGTACGTTCTCTACACCGCCAGCGCTTGGGTCATGTTGCGAAGTGTTGGCAAGCCGACTTTGAGCCCGATCGCTTGGGCGCTGGTGCTGGCCGCCATGTTCGCCCACACCGATGCCATCGTGCATATGGTGTGGCTGGAGCCGGCCTTCTCGATCGGCCTGTTGGAAGCCGTTTCATTGCTCGCCTGGACGCTGGCCGCACTCGCGTGTTTGATTTCTTACGAGCGGCAATATCGCGTGCTCGGCGGCATCTTGTTGGCCTGTGCAGCCTTCGGCGCGGCGGTTACCGGTTACGGCCGCACCTATGCCGAGGAAAATGTGCCGAGCGTTGCGTTGACGGCGCACATCTTGCTGTCCATGGTCGCTGCCGCGTTGTTGTTCGCGGCTGCCGTAAACGCGCTGCTGCTGGTGTTCCTGGACCGGCGTCTGCGCAGGCGACGGATCGCGGATTTACCGAGCACGCTGCCGCCGCTCGACGCGCTCGAGAAGACGATGTTTCGCTTGATCGGAACCGGGTTCGTATTCCTCACGCTGGCCTTGTTGACCGGCTTCATCTTCGTGACCAATTTATTCGAACAGCATCTCATCCATAAAACCGTGCTGTCGCTGGTTGCGTGGGTGATATTCGGCATCCTGCTGATCGGTCGAATTCGGTATGGATGGCGCGGACGCTTGGCCGTTCGCTGGACGCTGAGCGGCTTCGGTTTCCTGACGCTCGCGTATTTCGGCTCGAAATTCGTTCTCGAAACCGTTCTCGGCCGGCATTGGGGCTAGATGCCGCATCCAACGCTCGGCGTTTTATTCGCAGGCCTCGGCGTGTTACTGGTACTGGCCGCATTTTTCGCCGGCAGCGAGACCGCGCTGATGAGCTTGAACCGCTATCGCCTACGACATGCGGCGAATGAGGGAAATCGCGGCGCCCGGCTGGCCGAGCGCCTGCTGGCTCAACCGGACCGGCTGATCGGACTGATTTTGTTGTTGAGTACCATCGTCAACGTCACCACGCCCATGTTGGTGGGTTTCATCGCCCTACGTTTGGGCGGCGAAGTCTTCGTCGCGGTCGGCGCCATCATGCTGTCGCTGGTGGTGCTGATCTTCTGCGAGGTGGCGCCGAAGACCTACGGCGCGCTGCACCCCGAGCGGGTGGCCATGCCGGCCGCGTACATCTACACGCCGTTGCTTCTGGTGCTGTACCCCTTCGTTTGGGCGACCAATTTGTTGGCCAACGGCGTGCTGCGCTTGTTGGGTACCTCCCAGGAGCAAGCGTCGAATTCGTTGAGCAGCGAAGAATTGCGCACCGTGGTGGCCGAGGCCGGCGCCATGATTCCGCATCGTCACCAACAAATGTTGGTGAGCATTCTCGATCTGGAAAATGCCACGGTGGAAGACATCATGGTGCCGCGCACCGAGATCGTGGGCATCGACGCCGACGACGATTGGGATAAGGTACTCGAACAGTTGCGCCAGAGTCAGCACACACGCCTGCCCGTGTACGAGGGCGAGATCGATCGCATCATCGGCGTCCTGCACATGAAACGCGTGGTGCACGAGCTCGCACGCGGCCGCCTGGACCGGGATCGGTTGATCGATGCGTCGAGTTCGCGCGATGCCTATTTCGTTCCCTCCGGCACCACCCTCAACAATCAACTGCTGAATTTCCAGCGCGACAAGCGACGCATGGCGTTCGTGGTCGATGAATACGGAGACATTCAAGGTCTGGTGACGCTGGAGGACATCCTCGAAGAAATCGTCGGCGAATTCACCACGGACCCCGCCGCCATGGTGCACAAGGACGTACATCGCGATCCCGATGGGAGTTTCGTCGCCAACGCCTCGACGACGATCCGGGCGTTGAATCGGTCGATGCGTTGGAATTTGCCGATGGACGGACCTAAGACCTTGAACGGACTCATTCTCGAGGTCCTCGAGACCATACCCGATCCCGGGACGACACTGAAACTCGCCGACTACACCCTGGAGGTGCTGCAGACCGGCGAGAATGCCATCAAGACGGTACGCATACGACCGCCCGCGGCGGCCGGCGTCGACCATGCCCAGCGCGGCTGACCATGCCGGCGCAGCCTACCGAATCCGCCGCGCACACGCCGTCGACGTGCCGGCGCTCGCCCAAACGCACGTCGAGTGTTGGCACGAAACTTATCGAGGCCTCGTGCCGGATCGCTTGCTGGAATCTTTTACCGCCGCACGCGGCCGTTCCGCCTGGGATCGCATACTGCGCGACGCTGCGCCGCGCGTTTACGTCGTCGAGCACGACGGTGCCGTCATCGGCTTCGGCTCTTGCGGATCGCAACGGTCAGCCGAGCTCGCGGCTGTTTACGACGGCGAGATCAGCAGCCTCTATGTGTTGCGAGCGTTTCAGCGTCGAGGCATTGGCGCAGCGCTGCTGCACACGCTGGCGGGCGACCTGATCGACGGAGGCTTCCGGGGCGCGAGTCTCTGGGTGTTGCGCGACAACGCGACCGCACGACGATTCTACGAGCGCTGCGGCGGTGCCCGCGTCGGTGAACGCGACGACGTGCGCGAGCGGACCGTGCTGCACGAAGTGGCATACGGCTGGCCGGCGGCGGCGCGGCTGCGTGAAGTGACCGCGAATCGCGGGTTGTCCCCCGCACCCGCCGATTAAAAAGCGTCCAAGGCCTGACTCAGGCGATTCACGCCGCGCACCGTCATTCCTTGCGGCGCGCGCTTCGGCACGTTGGCTTCCGGCACGAGGGCGAGCTTGAAGCCGTGCTTTGCCGCTTCGCGCAGCCGCTCCTCGCCGAAGGGGACCGGTCGGATCTCGCCCGCCAATCCCAACTCGCCGAAGGCGATCAGTGAATTCGGCAACGGTACGTCCTGCAGGCTCGAGCGTGCCGCCAGGACGATGGCCAGGTCGCCGGCCGTTTCGGCGAGGCGTACGCCGCCCACCACGTTGGCGAAGACATCCTGGCCGCCGAGCAAAAGACCCGCGTGACGATGGGCCACCGCGAGCAACATGGTCAGACGATTGCCGTCGATACCCACCGCGACGCGCCGCGGGTTGTTGCCGAGACTCGAATCGGCGAGTACTTGCACTTCGATCAGCAAAGAGCGCGTGCCCTCGCGCATCACCGTGATGACGCTCCCGGACACCGGCTCGGCGTGGCGCGATAAAAAAATTGCCGAGGGGTTCGCCACTTCGCGCAGACCCTGCTCGGCCATGGCGAAGACGCCGATTTCGTTGGCGGCGCCAAAGCGATTCTTCACCGAACGCAACACGCGGAAGCGGCTGCCCGTATCACTTTCGAAATAAAGCACGGTATCGACCATGTGCTCCAAAACCCGGGGGCCGGCGATCTGTCCTTCCTTGGTGACATGGCCGACCAACAAGACCGCCGTGCCGCTCGACTTGGCGAAGCGCACCAGTTCGGCGGTACATTCGCGCAGCTGCGACACGGCGCCCGGAGCGGACTCGATCCGTTCCGAATGCATGGTCTGGATGGAGTCGACGATGAGCACCCGGGCACCGAGCGTGGTCGCAATCCCGACGATTTGTTCCACGCCGGTTTCGGCGATCAAACGGGCGGCGGCGTCCGCTAATCCCAGCCGCCGCGCGCGCGAAGCCACCTGCTCGATCGATTCTTCGCCCGTCGCATAGAGCACCGGGCCCAGCGCGTTGAGCGCCGCCGCCGCTTGCAGCATGAGCGTGGATTTTCCGATGCCTGGTTCGCCGCCAATCAAGGTCACCGACCCCGACACCAGGCCGCCGCCGAGGACTCGATCGAGTTCGCCGGAGCCGGTGGTCAAGCGCGGCCGTTCCGCACTGGCCGCGGTAGCCAGCGAGGTCGATAGGTCGGCACGGGCGACGTGAGGCGCACCCCTGCCGGAGCCACGCGCCGGCTGCGGCGCGGCTTCGGCCAACAAGGTATTCCAGTCCCCACAGGTAGGACATTGGCCCTGCCATTTGGGCGAAGGCGCGCCGCAGTTTTGACAAACAAAAACTTCCTTCGACTTCGCCATCAGCGTTCCAACCTCGAATTCTGTGAGCTTAGCATTGCTGTCGAGAGGGCCCGATCACCTATACTGCCGATCTTCAAGTGGCGGATTACGTCTACCGCATGCGCAAATTCGGGCTGATCGCAACAATTGCGGGGATTGGCATCTTGGGGATGGACCTGTTGCTTAGATTTATATTCGCCTTGAACTATTGGCTGTGGCTGCCGGGCTGTTTGGCATTGGCCGCCGGGACCGCGCTGTTTTTCCGGTCGCGTTCGGCCGCCGCACCGGCCGTGGCCGCGGCGCCTCAGACGGTCGCGCCGCGCGGCACCGACACGGCTCGAATGCTCGATAATTTCGAGCAGCGTTTCGCCGACCTTGCAGGACGGCCCGCGACGCCTACGGTGTTGAGTGATTTGTATACCCTGGGCGCCCAGTTGGAACAACGCGGGCGTACGCTGCAGGCGACCGCGGTGTATCGCCACTTGGTCCGTATCGATAACACCTATCGAGACGTCAGCAGCCGCTTGCAACGCTTGATGGATGCCGACCGCACCAAGACCAAACCGGCACCGGCCGCACCGGTCGCATCGGCGG
>CAZZXZ010000173.1:0-5206 GCA_964658135.1 uncultured Acetobacteraceae bacterium
AGACCTCACGGTCCTTGAAAACCTCAATCTGTATGCCGATCTGTGCGGTGTGGCGGACACGGATCGGCGCGCAACCTTCGACAAGCTGCTGCAGTTTACCGATCTGAAACGCTTCACAAAACGCCTCACCGGCAAGCTCTCCGGCGGCATGAAACAAAAGCTTGGGCTGGCCTGTGCGCTGCTGCATCAACCGAAGTTGTTGCTCCTCGATGAGCCCGGTGTCGGCGTCGACCCCGTGTCGCGCCGCGAACTCTGGGCGATGGTCAAGGAGATGACCGGTCAAGGTGTCGGCGTGCTGTGGTCCACCGCCTACCTGGACGAAGCCGAACGATGCGACGTCGTGTACTTGCTGCACGAGGGCAAGGTGCTGCATGCCGGGCCGCCCGCTCTGTTCACGCAACGGGTGCGCGGCCGGGTGTTTCGGGTACCCGTTGTCGCCGATCGACGGCGGCCGCTGCTACGCCAGGCACTGGATCGCAAAGCGGTGCTCGATGGCGTCATCGAGGGCGACTCGCTGCGCCTGCTCATGCGCCAAGACGAACCGGGTCTCGACGAACTCGGCGATCTCGCCGCGCATGCGCATGCTGCCGAGCCGCGCTTCGAAGACGCGTTCGTCGACCTCATCGGCGGCGCACCCCGCGGCAGCAGCGCGCTCGCCGCCGGCTATGCGCGCGTGCCGCCCCATGACGAGCCGGTGATCGTCGCCGCCGGACTCAGCAAAGTATTCGGCGATTTCACGGCGGCGAGCGACATCAAGTTTGCGGTGGCGCGCGGCGAAATCTTCGGGCTCTTGGGTCCGAACGGCGCCGGCAAGTCCACCACCTTCAAGATGCTGTGCGGATTGCTCACGCCGACCTCCGGCACCGGCAGTGTGGCCGGCTTCGATCTGCGCACCGCACGCGCCGATGCTCGCCAATCCTTGGGCTACATGGCGCAGAAATTTTCCCTGTATGGCGATTTGAGCGTACGCCAAAACCTCAACTTCTTCTCAGGCATCTATGGTCTGCGCGGCAAGGCGCAGAAGGAGTCCATCGAGCGCGTCATCGAAGTGTTTCACCTGCAGGTCTATTTACAGGAGGACAGTGGACGTCTGCCGTTGGGCTTCAAACAGCGCCTGGCGCTCGCCTGCGCGGTCATGCACGAGCCTCCCGTATTGTTCCTCGATGAACCAACGTCCGGCGTCGACCCCATCGTGCGGCGCGAGTTCTGGTCGCACATCAACGGCCTGGTGGAAAAAGGAGTCACGGTGTTGGTCACCACGCATTTCATGGAAGAGGCCGAATACTGCGACCGCATCGCGCTCATCTACCGCGCCCGCGACATCGCCATCGGCAGCCCGGATCAACTGAAGGCCCAGGCCGTTCAAGTCGGCGCCGCCGCCGACCCGACGCTCGAAGACGCGTTCGTCGCGCTTCTGCAATCCTTCGACCGTGGCGACGCGCGGGCCGCGCCGTGAGCGGTTTCGCTGCGCAGCGTTTCGCGGCGCTGCTGATCAAGGAGTCGCTCGAGATCCTGCGGGATCCCTCCACCTTGCTCATTGCGTTCGGGCTGCCGCCCATGCTCCTGTTTCTGTTCGGCTATGCCGTGAACCTGGATGCGACGCGTACGCGCATCGGCGTCGCACTGCTCGATCGCAGCGAGGCAGCGAGCAGCCTCACGGCGGCGTTCGGCAACTCGCGCTGGTTCGACGTACGGGTGCGCGACAGCGTGACGCCGCTCAAGGCGGATCTGGTCGCCGGGCGGGTGCGCGGCATCGTCGTCGTGCCACAGGACTTTGGTCGTCGTGCCGCCGTCGGCGGCGCGGACATCGAGATCATCACCGATGGTTCGCTGCCCAACACCGCGAGTTTCGTCGCCTCGTATGCGGAAGGCGTGCGCGCCAATTGGGCGGCGGGTCGCTCGTCCGAGCGGGGCGATGCCGCCGCCACCGGGAGCATCGAGCTATCGGTCCGCTATTGGTTCAATCCCGAACTGACCAGCCGATTCTTTCTGGTACCGGGCTCGATGGCGATCGTCCTGACCATCATCGGCACGCTGCTCACGGCGCTCGTGATCGCGCGCGAGTGGGAGCGCGGCACCATGGAGGCATTGCTCGCGACACCGCTCAGCATGGCCGAATTCATCGCCACCAAGGTGGTGCCGTATTTCCTGCTCGGACTCGGCTCCGCGCTCGTCTGCACGGTGCTCGCTGTGACCGTGTTCGGCGTCCCCTTTCGCGGCTCGCCATGGGCACTCTTGCTCATCGTGTCGGCATTTCTGGTGCCGGCGCTCGGGCAGGGTCTGTTCATTTCCGCCGCGACCAAGAACCAGTTCGTCGCCAGTCAGATCGCGCTGCTGACGGCGTTCCTCCCGGCGCTGATGTTGTCCGGTTTCCTGTTCGAGATCAGTTCCATGCCCGCATGGATTCAAACGCTGACGCGCTTCGTACCGGTGCGCTATTTGATCCCCCTGTTGCAAAGCGTGTTCCTGGCCGGTGATCTGTGGGGCATGTTTCTGCCCAACATTCTCGCGATGTTGGGATTTGGACTGCTGTTCTTTGCCGCCACCGTTTTGTGCACGCGCCGGCGGGTCGCATGAGCGGCGCTCGGTGGCTCGCATGAATGGCGCCGGTTGGGTGCGCCTGCAAGCGATGATGGTGAAGGAGTTTCTGGCGGTGCTCCGCGATCGCCGCAGCCGCATTACGCTGTTTCTGCCGCCGGTCCTGCAAATGGTGCTGTTCGGCTTCGCGTCCACCCTCGAGGTCAAGCACATCACCCTTGGCGTGTACGACCGCGACAATGCGGTCTGGAGTCAGGAGATCATCGATCGCCTGGCGGGCAGCCACAGCGTCGCGCGTTTGGTGCGCCTGACGTCCCCCCAAGCCGTGGAGGAGGCCATCAACAGTCGGCAAGTAATCGCCGTCGCCAGTTTCGAGCAAAGCTTTTCGGCGGACATCGCCGCCGGCCGACCCGCGACGGTGCAGGTGCTGTTCGACGGCCGGCGTTCCAATGCGAGCCAGATCGTGGCTGGTTATCTGACTCAAGTCGTGGCCTCCGTCGGTGCCCAGGTCAGGGCCAGCCCCCGCGAGTCGATCGGCTCGAGCATCGTGACGAATTGGTTCAACCCCAATCTCGACTATCTCTGGTTCACCATGCCGAGTCTCGTCGTGACCATCGCCGCGCTGTCGGTATTGTCGGTCACCGCCCAATCGGTCGCCCGCGAGCGCGAGCTCGGCACCTTCGACCAGTTGCTGGTGGCACCGCTGCGCATACATGAAATTCTGGCGGGTAAGATCGCACCCGCGTTGACGCTCGGGCTGTTCAACGCTTCCGTCTATCTGGTGTTGATTCCGCTCGTGTTCAAGGTGCCGTTCACGGGTTCGGTCATGCTGTTCTACCTGGCGTTGGTTTGTTATCTGACGGCATTGATCGGCGTGGGCCTCTTGGTGTCGATCCTGGCGCAGACTCAACAGCAGGCTTTTCTCGGCATGTTCTTGTCCGTCGTGCCGTTGATTCTGCTGTCGGGGTTCGCCGCTCCCGTCGACAACATGCCCGCCTGGCTGCAGCTCGTCGCGCAGGTCGACCCGCTCAAACATTTCTTGGTCATTTCCGAGGGCGTGTTCCTGAAAAACATGCCGGCGGCCGACGTGCTGTCGAACACCTGGCCGCTCATGATCATTGCCGCGGTCACGCTGACCGGATCGGCGCTCTTTTTTCGTTCGCGGTTGGAGTGAACTCGATGCGTGTCCTCTCGGTCGTCACGTCCGTTGTTTTTGCCTTTGCCCTGGCCCTCGCGGCGTGCGCCGTCGGGCCGCGCTATTCGCAGCCGCCGACGGTCCCTGCGGCGCCCGCGTGGACCGAAGCCGCTTCCACGGCGGCGGTGGACCCCGCCTGGTGGCGCTCGCTCGGCGATCCGGTCTTGAGCGAACTCGTGCAGGCGGCGCTCGATCGCAACCTCGATTTACGCACGGCGCAGGCGCAAATTCGGGAGGCACGCGCCAACCGCGATGCGACTTTCGGACCTCGTCTGCCGCAGGTGAGCGTCGCCGGTTCCGCGAATCGCAACGAACTCAGCAGCAATGGCGAGTTTCCCATCAACAGCATTCCAGGGTTCAGCCGCCGCTTCAATTTGCTCGACCTGGAGTTCGACGCCAGCTGGGAAATCGATTTTTGGGGGCGCAACGCCCGCAGCGTCGAAGCGGCCGACGCGCGCGTCGACTCGGCGACCGAGGCGCTGCGTAACGTTCAATTGCAGACCGTTGCCGAGGTGGTCCGCGCGTACGTGGACCTGCGCAGCGCGCAAGCGCAAATCGCCAGCATCGCCCAAGACGCGCAGGCCCGAACGCAAACCGCCGCTCTAGTAACCGCCCGCTACCAGGCCGGCGAGGCGTCACGGTTCGACGAAGCGCGTGCCCAGGCGCAAGTGTTCACCACGCGCAGCCAGCTTCCCGGGCTCGGTGGCGATGCGCGCGGCGCCGTCTATCGTCTGGCCTTGTTGACGGCCCGTGCTCCCGAAGCGCTGGTGGCGCTCGCCGACCAACCCGCAAGCCTCCCTCCGGTACCACCCAACGTCGGTGTGGGCATGCGCTCCGAGCTGCTGCGGCGCCGGCCCGACATACGCCAGGCGGAGCGGGAACTTGCCGCTGCCACCGCGGACATCGGGGTCGCGACCGCTGATTTGTTTCCCCGCGTGAGCTTGATCGCATCGGTTGGTCAACAGTCGCAGCACGGCGCCAATTTTTTCTCCGGCGCCAGCACGCTCTACCAGTTCGGCCCCAGTCTGTCCTGGCCCATCTTTTCCGCAGGACGCGTTCGCGCGCAGATCAGAGCCGCCGACGCGCGCGGCGACGAGGCGGCCGCCCGCTATGAAAAGGCGGTGTTGACCGCGCTGGCTGACAGCGAGACCGCCTTGAACCGTTACGCGGCAACCGCGGCGCAGCGCCGCGATCGCGATGCTGCCCGTACCCATTCGGCACTCGCTCTCGAGCTCGCGGCGCAGCGCTATGGACAGGGTGAAGACGACCTATTGACGCTGCTCGAGGCTCAGCTCGATTACGGCAGCGCCGACCAAGCGGCCTTGCTGGCCCAAGCCAGCCAGATGACGGCCCTCGTGGCGCTCTACAAAGCCCTCGGCGGCGGCTGGGAAACCACCGCTGCTCGACACTGAGTTTAATCCGCACCCTGCTCGAGCGCGCCGCGCAGCCGCGGCAGCCCGTCGGGATGGCTGC
>CAZZXZ010000174.1:0-5201 GCA_964658135.1 uncultured Acetobacteraceae bacterium
TGAAGGGCATGAAGTGGATGCTGCGGCCGGACGCGCCGCTGTTGGTGAACCCCATGCCCACGCTGCACAAGTACGCGTGGTTCGCGGAGTTCTGCGGCAACATGCGGCATCACCGCAGGAACACGGTGGCGACCACGCGCCTCGCCATCGCGGCGCGCGAGCGACTGTTCGAGATTGCGGCGCGCGAGAACATCGGGTTCGACCTCGAGCGCTGCGGCATTTTGCACATCTATCATGACAAACAGGCGTTCGCTGGCGGGGAGCGCAGCAACGTGCTGCTGAGGGAGGGGGGTCTCGACCGCCGTGCCGTCACCCCGGCGGAGATGCGCAGCATCGAACCGACACTGACCGGCGACTATTATGGCGGCTTCTTCACGCCCTCCGACTCCACGGGGGACATCCACAAGTTCACGCGCGGGCTGGCGGAGGCGTGCGTGCGCCGCGGCGCGGTGCTGCGGCTCAACACCGCCGTGAGCGGCATCGGCGGCGGACCGAACGGCCAGGTAGTGCGGCTGGCGCATGCCGAAACCCAGGAACCGATCGAGCCGGTGAGCGCGGACGCCGTGATCCTGTGCGCGGGCGTCGGCAGCCGGGCCCTCGCCGCCACCGTCGGCGACCGGGTCAACATTTATCCGGTGAAGGGGTATTCGATTACCGTGAACTTGCCGGATGACGGCAGCCGTGCGGCCGCCCCAAGGGTCAGCCTGCTGGACGATGCGGCCAAGATCGTCACCAGCCGTCTAGGGGTGGATCGGCTTCGGGTTGCCGGCACCGCGGAATTCAATGGTTTCAACCGTGACATTCGGGCCGACCGTATCGCACCGTTGACCCGCTGGGTGCGACGCCTATTTCCCGGCGTTAACACGAGCTCCGTGATCCAGTGGGCCGGTCTTCGGCCGATGACGCCCGACATGATGCCGCGCGTCGGGCGCGGTGCCCGCCCCGGGGTGTACTACAACACCGGGCATGGGCATCTGGGCTGGACACTGTCCGCGGCGACTGCGACCATGGTGGCGGCGATGGTGCGCGAGGATTTGCCACCTGCGTCCGTGGCGGGACTCAAGTCCGCCACCGAGAAAGTAGGTGCGGGTGATGCGTCGCGCTACGCCGGCGCGGCAGCCCGCCGAGATACAGGGAGTACGCAGTGAGCGAAGTGCTGGAACGTCGGCAGAACGAGGCGCTCGCCAGGTCGTTTCTCGCCGCCTACTGGCGAGCGGATTTGGGCGGCGCACTCGCTCATTGCCATCCAGATTCGGTCATCGATCTTGCCCGTTCACTGCCGATTTTGACGCCGGCACCGGCGAGCGTGGTTCTGCCGTTGATGTTTCGCGAAGTTTTCGTGAAATTCGAGGATCAGCGCTTCGATGCTCGCATCGACTCCGTCCTGGCCGACGAGCGTCGGGTGCTGGTCGAATACGTCGCGCGTGGTACGCTGGTTGGTGGCGGGCGGCCGTTCGCCTGCGGCTACGCGGTGGTGTTCACCATCGGCGACGGCGTGATCGACAAGATCCGTGCGTATGCCGATGCGCGGTATGTGTCGGCGCCGTTCGTCGATGTTTGAGTTCTCCGTCAGTCGAGCGCGACCATGAACGTGTCCTTGGAGGAAAATTACGCGAAGGGTGGCTTTGGCCTGAAATTACAGCCCGGCCGAAGCGCTGCGCTGCTGATCATCGATTTCGTCCAGGCCTACGTGGTCGAAGCGTCACCCTTGTATGCGGCGGTCGAACCGGCCAGAGAAGCCGCGATTGACCTCCTCCGGGCGGCCCGCGCGGCGCGTCTGCCCATTCTGCATACCTGCGTGGAATACGAGCCGGGTGGTCGCAACGGGGGCATCTTCTTTCGCAAGGTGCCGGCGCTGCGTTGCTTCGAACGGGGTGCGTTCCCGGAACTGGCCGCGTTCGCGCGAGGTCTCGAGCCCGTCGCCGGCGAGTCCGTCATCGTCAAGCAGTATGCGAGCGCCTTCTGCGGTACTTCGCTCGCCTCGCAGCTGACCGCCATGCGAATCGACACGTTGTTGATCGCGGGCGTATCGACCAGCGGCTGCGTGCGCGCGAGCGCCGTGGACGCGTGCCAGCTGGGGTTCATTCCTCTCGTGGTTCGCGAGGCCGTCGGCGATCGGGCGCGTGAGCCGCATGAAGCCAGCTTGTTCGATTTGCAGGCCAAGTACGCCGAGGTCATTTCGCTGGATGTGGCGCTGGCTTACCTGTCCCGCGACTCCCGTCTGAATGATTCGGAGCAACCATGAAAGCAGTCCGCCTGTACGAATACGGTCTGCCGGCCAATCTCAAGTTTGAGGAGGACGTGGCCTTGCCCGAGCTGACCGCAGAGATGGTGTTGATCGAGGCTGCGGCGACCAGCATCAATCCAATCGATTGGAAGATCCGGTCTGGCGCACGTCAAAAAGATTTTCCCCTGGCGCTGCCCGCCATCATCGGCCGGGATGTCAGCGGGATCGTGCGCGCCGTGGGTGCCAACGTTCGGACGTTCAAGATCGGCGACCGGGTGGCTGCGCTGTCGAACGCCACCTATGCGCAGTGGGTGGTGGCGGACGCCTCCAGCGTCAGTCACCTGCCCGAGGGAGTCGACCTGGTCGATGCGGCGGCGATCCCCCTGGTCATACTGACCGGTGATCAACTCATCCGCGTGGCGACCCGCGCCCGCTCGGGCCAGACGATCGTCGTCAGCGGGGCGCTCGGCAGCGTGGGACGCTCCGCCGTACACACGGCGAAGAAGTTGGGCGTCCGCGTGATCGCCGCGGTGCGGGCCCGACAACTGGACGAAGCTGAGGCCTTGAATGTGTCCGCTACGGTGGCCATCGACGACCCTGATGCCGTCGCGAAACTCGAATTGGTGGATGGCGTTGCGGATACGGTGGGCGGCGAACTGGCGTCAAAACTCTTTGCCAGGGTCAAGGAGGGCGGCACTTTTGGCTATGCGTCGGTGCTCCCGGATGGCACGGCCGCTGCGAATCCCAGCGTCTCGATCACGCGGGTGTTCGCCCGACCCGACGCGTCGAAGGTCAGAGAGTTTGCGGACGACGTGCGGGATGGCAAATTTGATTTGCCGATCAGCCGTCGCATGCCGCTTGCCGAGGCGGCGCAGGGACATGCTCTGATGGAAAAAGGCGGAGGTGGGAAGATAGTATTGGTCATTCCCCGCGACGCTGCGTGACCCCCGGCAGGCGTCACTTCATTATTTCGAACAGCGTCGTTTCCTGCATGGTGAACACAAGCCGGTCGTTTTGATTCCAGAGTTCGGACTTCGACAACAAAATGCCCGTCCGACCGGATGGCGACTTGCTGGAGCGCAGCACCTCGAAGCGCAGTGCAACGGTATCATCGGGGCGCACCGGATGAACCCACTTGATGCCGTCACTTCCGGATGCACCGAAGGATTCCGACCCGGCGAGGACGTTTTGCACCATCAATTCCTTCGCGATGGCGCAGGTGTGCCATCCACTGGCAATCAGACCCTTCCACCGTCCGGCGTTTGCACGTTGCGGATCGACGTGGAACCACTGGGCGTCATAGCGCGATGCAAACTCGAGCATCTCCTTGCCGGTGACCAGCCTGGCCGGTGTTCGAATGACGAATCCGGGGATGAGTTCAGAGAAGCGCACGTATGATTCCTCGCAACTGGCGGACGCCGATTGTATCGGACAACCATCGGAGCATCCATGTCGCAACACATTGAAGGCAAGGTCGTCGTCATCACCGGCGCGAGCAGCGGCTTGGGCGAGGCCACGGCACGGCATCTCGCGGCCGAGGGGGCGCAGATCGTCCTGGGTGCGCGCCGCATGGACCGGCTGCGGGCGCTTGCCCTGGAACTCAAATTGCGAAAGGATGCGGTCATCCAGACCGACGTCACGGACTGCGGGCAGGTCAGGCGGTTGATCGACCACGCGGTTGGCATGCACGGAAGAATCGACGTGCTCATCAACAATGCCGGGCTGATGCCGCACTCGCCCCTAGAGCGGGGCAAGATAGGGGATTGGGACCGGATGATCGACGTGAATCTGAAGGGGGTGCTTTACGGGATTGCCGCCGCACTGCCGCACATGACCGCGCAGAAGAGCGGCCATATCATCAACGTATCGTCGGTGGCGGGGCACAAGGTGCGTCCAGGAAGCGCCGTATATGCCGCCACCAAGGCGGCGGTCCGCATGCTGTCCGAAGGACTGCGCCAGGAAGTAAAACCCTACAATATACGCACCACGATCATTTCGCCGGGTGCCGTCGAATCCGAGCTGCCGCAGAGCGTGACCGAGACTGATGTCGCCAAGGGTATTCACGACTTCTATGCCGCCTATGCGATCCCGGCGGAAAGTTTCGCGCGCATGGTGGCCTTTGCCATCAGCCAGCCCGACGAGGTCGATGTGAACGAGATCTTATTCCGTCCGACAGCGCAGGAACTCTGACAGTTCGGACAGGGCTCAGGTGCGGAAGCCTTCGAGTCGCGAACGTCAGGAAACGCCGACAACGGCCGGTGGGATTGAAGCTCTGCCGCAGCCGGCCCGCAATCGACTACCCTCGATGATCCGTAGCGAGACCGGCCGTGCATCTACTCATTGACTGTTGCCTGACATGCTAGAGGCCGAGCCGTGGATCCGCGGCAGCCGCACGCTGGCATACGCGCTCGCCGAACTCCCGGCGTATCTTGTGCGTCAGCGCTGGTTTCCCGGCAAAGATGCGGGGCAGCCGGCGCTATCGATCGAGCAGATCTTTCCCCTGGACATCCCCGGAAACCAGGCCGCCCTGGTGGTGTGGCGCGCAACTGCGGCGGACCGTGCCTTGCGCATCAGCATGCCGTTGGCGCTCGTCAGCGATGTGTCGATGTGTGCTGACGGCGCAGTCATAGGCAGGCTGCCGGATTCCTCCCATGCGCTGATCGATGCGACCGCGCTCGACCCCGTGGTGCGGGCGATAGTGACGCTGATGATGGACCCGAAGCCCCTCCCGGGGCACGAGGGTGACGGTTCGCCGTCAGCGCTGAGCTTCAGTCATACGAGTGCAATCGACGCAACCGAATTCATGCAGACCACCGGCGCATGGACGATCAAGCGGAGCCGGGTCGAACAGTCGAACACGTCGATTCGAATGGGCGAGAGGGCCATCTTCAAGTTCATCCGCAAGCTCGAGCGCGGCATGCATCCGGAACTCGAAATGGGCCGCTATCTGACGGAACGGATGCACTTCGACGCC
>CAZZXZ010000175.1:0-5146 GCA_964658135.1 uncultured Acetobacteraceae bacterium
CACGCCAATGCCATCGACACTAACTTCAGCTCTTTCATCTTGGCTTTCCTCATGAACGCGTCGCTCTACCAGCCGACTAGGGGAACCTATTGTACACTTCCGTCGACGCACGGCAGCGCGGCGGATTCCTGCCGCGCTTATTGTCTCTGGGCCAATGAGCCCTGCGCGCATTGCGATATGACGTCGAGAAAATTCTGGTAATCCTGGCGACCCACGACGAAGGGATTGGGTTCCCCTGGCTTACCCTCACCGAGCGCCATGGCCTTGACCCACATACCATCGAACACCGGATGGTTCTGAAGCTCGACGTCCGCCTTGGCCTTGCGCGTCACATCAGCGAAATGCGCAAGCGACTCGATGTACTGATGCAGGATCTCGGGTGTGGTTCGACTGAAGTCTAGAATGGTGCCGCCGAAGATGGCCGCCGTGTGCGGGTGACCCTTGTCTTTTACCGGAAAAATGAAGGCAAGCGAGCCCGGCGTGTGACCAGGAATCAAGTAGGCTTTGACGTGCAGGTCGCCGAGTACGATTTCACCGCCGTCGCCGACCACCGTGTCGCGGGTCGGCGGTTTCGCCAACATCCAGGGATCGGGATTGGGTGGCATCATCGCAGGGGGCGTTTTCATGGTCTCCCAATCAGCATCCGACGCCACGATTCGAGTGCCGAAATGCGACTGAAAATACGGGGCGCCACCAAAATGATCCGCATGACCGTGGCTGATGACGATGACCTTGACGCTGGCAGGATCGATGCCGAGCTTGGCCAGACCCGGCAATAGCAGTGAATCGAGCTTGGTCGAGAAGCCGGAGTCGATCAGCATGATGCCGTCCGACGTCTTCAGCACGAACATCACCGTCATCCGATCTCCCACCAGGGCCACATCGTCGAAAATCCATCGTGGCTCGATGGGTGCGCTATCGAGGCTTCCTTGCCGAGCGCTCGTCCTGCACAGAAATTGGTACGCGTCCTGCCAACGCGTTCCCGCCGCCCGTTGTGCGACGGCGCGGTGCGCGGCTGCGGCCGGCGTGTCCGGCAATGCCGGTGGCATCGGCGGCATGGGCCGTTGAGCAGGAGGCGGACCGGGTGGACTGGGTGATGATGGCGCAGCCCCCGACGTTTCGGGGGCTTGGAGCGTGTCTCGGGCCCCCGACGAAGCTGCCAAGACGCAGCACACCGCCACACGTAAACAAAACGAACGCACCGACAGTGATTCCATGCTCTAAGTCTACTCTCTCAGTGCGTCGTTTACAGCGAGGAGTCGCGGCCTAGAAGTGCGCCGTGAACGCCACGCCGAACGTGCGTAAATCTTCGTAGCCGATGTCGTTGAACAAGATGGCATCGCCGAGATTGTTCTGCACGATCAGATCGACATAGTGCCGGTCGAGAATGTTGTTGCCATAAACCGTGACCCCCCAGCGTCCGTCCGAGCTGTTCAAGCCCGACGAGAAGTTGACCAGCGTGTAGCCGCCCTGCACGGTGGATGGATCGCCGAGGCTGCTGTAGTTGACATTGCTCTGATAGGTGGTGTTCAGCGACAGATAACCGCTCCAATAGCCGGTGATCGCATGCTCGAATCGACCGGTCAGCCCGGCCTTCTCGCGTGGCGAGTTAGCCAACCGCCTGCCGGTGGCATCCTGATGAGTCACGGTGGTCGGCGGCGCGCCGCCAACACCCGGAGTCACGGTGGTCACGCAACCTTCAGCGGCGGTCTGACCGGAATAGCACGCGGCATTCGCGAAACTGGTATAGCGAGCATTGATGAACGCTTCGTTCGCGCTGACGCTGAAGGAAGGCGAAATCTGCCAACGCAGGTTGGCTTCCGCGCCGTCCGAAATCAACTGCTGCGCATTCGTCAGGGCAACGGTGCCGAACGCGTTGTCGAGAATCACCGACGTTTGGAAATCGTCGAAAATCTCCCGGTACACGGCCACATTGGCGGTCAGGCGTCTGTCGAACCACTGAGTCTTCAAACCCACTTCGAAGGCATGCACGATTTCCGGTTTGATGATGTCGCCGTTGGTCGCCGCGATCTCCGCCGCATTGGTCGATAGCGAATAGCCGATGGCCGGGCCCTTGTAGCCGCGCGACACCGTGCCGTAGAGCATGGCATCGGGCAGAAATTCATACTGCACGCCGCCACGCCATGAAAGGTCGTTGTACTCGGTCGATGTCGACGCAATGATCGGACCAAAGAAGTCGTTCGGACCACCGTTGTTGACCTTTTCGTAGACCTGATCGGTGGACCGCCGGAGGCCTGCGAACACATGAAGATCTTTCGTGATGTCGAAGGTGGCTTCGCCGAATCCGGCGTAGTTGTTGTTCTTCAAATCGGTTTTCGAATCGGCATCGATGATGGGAATCAGACCTACCCCCGGAATCGCGGCGGATACGCCGAAGCCCGTGTCGTCGTGCAAATTCAAGTGAAAATTGAACACACCAGCGACGAAACGGAAACGATCCGCGATGGGCGATGCATACCGCAGCTCTTCGGACCATTGATCGTACTTGATGAAATCCGTATTCCGAAACTGCTGGTTGTAAGGATTATTGCTGGGAAACGGATCGAACGAGTCGGCGTTGCCGATGCCGCGATAAGACGCGATGCCCGTGATGGTTCCCTGACCGACACGGTAATCAGCCTGGCCCGTGTAGGCATTGGTGTGGCCGCGGTCGTAATACGGATTGACCAAGCCGTCCGCATTCAGATTATGTTCGCCGGGAACGGTGCCTTTGGCGAGTTCGTACTGTTGGACCTGAGCCGCATCGTTGTTGAGGTTGAAATTTGCGGGATTGAAAGACCGGATGGTGTACCCCGTGCCGTTTTGATCATGACTGACCCACTCGCCCGTGGCGTTCAAGTCGAGATTCTCGGTGGGCGTCCAGCGGTACTTCAGGCGAATGCCGCCGCTGTTCTGGTTGTTCATGTATTGATCGGTGTTGAGCTCGTGCACGTCGCCGTTATGTCGATAATTCCATCCCGTCAGACGCAACGCGGAATCCTCGGTGGTGGCGAGATTGAGCGTGCCGGAATATTGCTGCAGGTTCAGTGTGCCGTAAGCGACCCGGACGGTGCCATCCGTCTTGCCGATCTCGGGCGTGTTGCTGACGATGTTGATGAGACCGGCGGAGGCGTTCTTGCCGAACAACATGCCCTGCGGCCCTTCCAGCACTTCGACGCTGTGAATATCCACGAGGTCGGCAATCGAGCCCACCGGCCGCGCCAGCGGCACGCCGTCGAAGGCCGTGCCGGCGGACTGTTCGAGGCCGTAGCTGGTTCCCAAGGTTTCGACGCCGCGAATGTTGAACGCATCGTTGCCGGGAGTGCCGGAGTGGCGGTAGTTGAGGTCGGGCACCAAGCGCTTGAGGTCCGCCGAGCTGGTCAGATTTTGAGCCGCCAACATGGCCGGCGACACCACGTCCACGGTCAGCGGCACCACCTGGAGGTTTTCCACCCGCCGGGTCGCGGTGACCACCACCTCATCGAGGGCATCGCCCGCAGCCGGTGTGTTGGTCGCTGGGGTTTCTGCCAGCAGCTGGCCCGCCGCCGCAAGGCACGAGAAGCCGACGGCGACGTGTAGCGTGCGGCGGGTCTTCGGATGATTCATGGTTTTTCTCTCCCAATTGTCGATTTTAAATTATCGAACGCGATCACTTTGTCGATTCTATTAGTGATCGATTAGCGATCGATTCTGTTGCTCAGCCTTGCCGCAAAGTTTGTCGGAGATATGGCGAGAATGCAACTTTTATCGATTAATAGGCGTATTCGCGCCCGGTTACCGACTTTACAATGTCTGTTTAATGTCACAAATACATGTTGCGTGTCAGCCACACAGCCGACCACCGTGCGTGAGATGACGCAACCGGACGCCGAAATGCACAACGCGCCGCCCGGGATCATGGACGGCACGCGAATATTATGTTGAGCGGAGTCGCTTATCGAGTCTAAGGGGTCGGCGCGCCGGGGGGATGGACGGCGGGCGGGGGTCCCGCGCCGGACAGCAGTTCCTTGCCGTTCGCATAGCGTACCGAGACCAGGATGCCGCCCAAGGCGCCGTCCTTGCGCGGATGCATGACCAAGGTCACCCGATCGCCCACATTCACGTCCGTGTGCTTCCAGCCGCGGCGAATCAGATTGTTCGGACTCGGCGCCTCGATGCTCCAGTCCTTCACCGTGCCGTCGGGAGCCGGTGCCGTGAAGAGAAAAAACGAATGCGGGTTGGTCCACTCCACCGTCTTGAAGGTCCCTTCCAACACCACCGATTTGGTCGCATCGAACATCGCAAAGGAGTGATGCGCTTGCGCGCTACCGGCCACTACCGCAAGCAGCGCCGTACCGACCGCTGCCGTCAATGAAAGCTTCATACGTCCTCCAGCCTATTTCGTGGGCGCATCGCCGTAAGTCTGCCGCCCGTCCGGCGTGACTTCGATCCGCGAACTCTCGCACACGTATTCGATCAATTCTTCCTTCGTCTTCTTGAAAATCGAGACGAACTTCAACGGCTTCGAGTACATCACCGGATCGGTCACCTCGATCACATCCGTCAACTGCTCCGGCGCCGTGCGCGTGATGCGCTCCACCACGTGCATGCTCTCGCTGTGCGGCAGACCCGTGAAATTCAACGTCGTCTCCTCCCGCAGCCCCACCGTGTCGATCACCAACGTCTTACCGTCCCAGTGACCGATCGAATGACCCATGAAGCTCGGAATCATCTCCTGCGGATGCTGGCCGTTCATGTAGATCGTGCGAAACATCCAGCCCTCCTCGAACAACATCCCGATGAACTCCGGCCGCTGCACGATCTGCACCGGATACGGCGCGCCCATCATGTTGCCCGGCGTGCCGATCGGTAAACATCGCGAGGACGTGTTCGCATACGGATGCTCGCTCGCGCCCATCGCCACCCGCTCGCGATACAACTTCTCCGCCGCCGGCAGCAATGGAATCACCGTGCCGTCGCTCATCGTGAATACCTTGTCGTCCGGCTTCGCACGTGAAGGATTCACGCCCGCCTGCGGGTCGTGCGTCCAAGCGCCCGAGAAATCATCCTCAGCCGCCCACACCCGCGGTACGCCCACACCCACCAACAACGCCAGGCTCAACATCCGCGCCGTCCATATCCGCCACATTCTTGCGTTCTGCTTCAT
>CAZZXZ010000176.1:0-5078 GCA_964658135.1 uncultured Acetobacteraceae bacterium
GTGGGCTGTGACGCGGACGGCCAGCGCCGCCCCCCGCGCAGCCTGTCAGGCTTTCGCAGCGCCGGCCGAAACCGGCTCATGATACGGGCAACCGTTCACGCGGGCGCGGAAGTCGGCCGAGTGCCGGTAGGTGTCCCGGCGGGCGCGGTTCACGTTGCCGAGCGGCCGATGCGCGGCCAGCCCGGTCCAAACGCTGAAGCGCGTCTGCTCGTCGATGCGCGCCACGCGCGCTGCGTCCCAGCTGTCTTGTGCTGCAGCGCGGACGGTGCCCACCTTGACGAACGGCGCCTGCGTCTCGTCCCACGGCACGGTCGAGTCCTCGACGGGCTGCGCGTCGAGATCGCGACAGAGCTGTACCCGAAATTCCCATTGCGCATCCATGTCGCGCATCTCGCGCTGCACCTGCTCGCGGATGGCATCCGGGCGACCCTCGATCGCAACGAGGGAGCCGGTCAGCGACGTCATCGCGGCGGCGACGGGCTTCAAGCTGAACTTGGCGATGTAGTCGCCATACCGAAACGGGGTCGCGCTGTAATAGGTCTCGCCCAGCGGCTCGACATTGGGCGCGCCCCCGAGCGCATCGACGGCAGCAGGTGCCTCCGCCCCGACGGCTTCGAACGCGTGGCGTACGCCCCGCAGGGCGGCGGATACCACCTTTTTCGTCCCCTCGAGACGGTCCGTGGTCTTGGCCAGCATCTTGAGGTTGCCCAGGAACTTCTCGGCCGTCGTGGCCGTGAACACCTTGCCGTTGATCATGATGAAATCCTGCGCGGCGCCCTCCGATCCTGCCAGCCGCTCACCCGGCACATCGAACACCTTCATCGCAAGACCGCGCGGCAGGCTGATGGCATCGGGCAGGATGTCGCCCGCATTGGTGGACAGACGCATCAACACCTTGTGGGTCCCGGGCGTCGCGAACAAGCCCTGGGCCAGTTCCGGTGGCAACCCGGCATCGACGGTCAATTCACCTTCAAGCACCCCGTGGGATTTGGCGTGCACGGAGCGCACGGCATGGCCGTAGTCCTCGGCGGTTCGCTCCAGGATGGTGTCGAAGGCGGAATTGAGCTGCTGCACCGTCTCCGGTTCGTTGGTTTGCATCTGTTCGATATCGGGACGGTATGCCACCGGCGCGTTTGTCATAAATTGCCTCATTGGTTGTCGCGTTGCTCACCCCGTAGCAAATATCAGCGCCGCCGTCGAAGGTAGTGGCCAATCGGCAACCATGACCTCAGCGAACACCTACAAGAGCGCACGCCGCCCGGTGCCGGGCGGCGGCGGCTGGTATGATTCGAGACGCAGTAAACCGTCGATTTCGGGTGGCCAGCCGATCTGCGTGACCTGATCACCCGGCGAGGGGTTGGAAGATGTTTTCGTTGATACTAGGAGCGATCGCTCTCGGGTTGCTGTTCGCCCCGCCGCGATTGCGTCTCATCGGCCTCACCGTGGTGGGCGGGATATTTCTGGTGCTCCTCGCGCCCATCGTGCTCAATCGCAATCCTCTTCCGGCGAATCCGCCTGCCGGGCTCGCGCCGACTCCGCCGACCGCCAAGTCCACGCGTTTCGACTTCGACCAGTACGAGCGCGCGAAGAAGGACGCGGACGACCCCGAGGCCAAGAGTCGCATCCCGGCGGCGGAAATCCGCTTCGACCAGATTCAGGCGGTCGCAGGCATCGAGCCGGGCACGCTGCGCTCGATCCGCGCCAGACTGTACAACGACTCGCCCCGATACTCGCTCACCGATTATTCGTACTATCTCGTGGTGCAGGATTGCATCGGTGCCCGTGGCGCCAACCCGGCGGGCCAGAAATGCACGGCCGTCTATGATCAGCGCGAGACCCGAACACTCGACGTGCCCCCCGGCCAGGCGCGCGACGTGGTGTTTTCCATTCCTCCGGGCAACCCCGGCGGAGCGGCGCCATTTCATCTGCTCGGCGAGCCGCGCAGCGAGCTGACCACCACCGACACCCGGGCGTACCGCACCTCCGCGACGCCTCAATGAAACGGGCGCGATCAGTACTTGCCGAAGGCACCTGCCGCGATGCACAGGACGGCAACGGCGCTGAGCCGCAGTCGTAGCGGCAGATACCAGGCGGGAAGCTCGGCGGTCGCCGCAAGACGCACGTCCCGCCAGTAATGTGCGGTGAAACCGCCGATCATCAGGGCATCCCCCAGCGCCGAACGGACCATGAGCGCGACGAATGCGATCAAGCTGGGCACGACGCTCCAAGCGTACATCGCGTTGCGTTGCGAGGCCTCGCGGCCGGCCGTCATCGCCAGGCCCCAGTGCAGAGCGCCCACGAAGCTCAGGATCACCGCCGCATAGGCAAGCAGATCGTCATGCCAGAGCCCCGCTCGCGTACGATCGACGAGCGTTGCTGCGGCGAGGACGACGAACGGCACCAAGCCACCGTAGCCCAGCCACGCGACGATGGGCGGCCTCGCAAGGTGGGCGGGTACGTTCATCCGGGGGTTCCGTCACGAAGCCGGAGCCACATCGATCAGCACCTCGTTGTTGCGCATGAACCAGGGCGTCCACGGCGCATCGTAATACGCGAACGTGGCGGCGGAGGTCGCCGCCAGATGCCGCGTCCGCAACCAACCCCGCAGCCGGGACTCGTGCGATCGAAGGTTGTCGTCGCTCCAAAACCCGGAAAAACGAACCGCCGCGACCCGGTGTCCGGGCAGCTGTTCGAAGTGTATCCGGGTGTCCAACGGATCCGGCAACGACTCCAGACGGTAGCCGGCGGGCATCATGAAGCGGACGATCCACGAGTTGACGGTCGGCAGGGACGTCGAGCCCTCGATGGCGCGCGTATCGGAGGGGATTTGAGTCACCGGTGCGGTCATCGCAATCTTGGATTTGCGCTGGTTCTGACCGAAGATGTAGCCCGCCAATATCCGAAAACCAGAATTGACCGCATCGCTGCGCGAACCGTCGACGGCGACCGTCGCGACCACCGAGACGCCGTAATCGCGGATCTCGAACGGCGCCTCGCTGACGAGGACGGAATATTGAGTACGCTCGGTCGCCATGCACTGCTCTCCGGCTCCCATCGAGACCATTAGCAAGCCGATCGCGACCAGGACCGGTTGCCCTGCGCGCAGGCTGCGCGTCATCGAACCGGCGGAGGGGATTGGATCACGCCTCCCCGGCGATGGATCGGGCATCGAGCTCTTTCGACAACCGCTTGAGCGCTCTGACACTCTTGGAGTCGGTGGAGGAACTGATGGCATCGAAGAGCACGGCGCGGATGTCGGCCGCCGAGACCAGCTCCATGTCCCAGGCCGAAAACAGCCGCTCCCGTATCTCCTCCGTTTCGCTCAACACGACGATGGCTTCATGACGAGGGTCCGCGGAGATCGTCGACATCAACCGCTCCACGTCCTCCCGCCGGCCTTCCAGCCATTGGAAGAAGATGCCGCTGCTGTAAACCAGCCAGCCGGTGATGTGACGGCGCAGGTTGTTCCGTCGTGCCACCGCAATGATGCCATCGAGTTCGTCGCGTTCGAGATTCGAAGACGCCCGGCTGCAATACACCAGACTGAACAGCAGAGTTTCCGGTTCGTCGCTTTCGATACTACTCATGGATGGCCCGGGTCAGAAAAAACCTGTGAATCCCCGTGAGATTGTACCGCGTGCATCGACCCGGGTCGGACAAAATCGCCCTTGGCGGCACAGAAGAACGACGCCACCGACGTGTCGCTCACGAGCCGCATCCGGCAGAGCGTGATGGCGGACAAGCCCTCGTGCACCTGCGTCCACAACGTGAAAACGTCGCGCTCGCCGGCAACGTGACGCTCAACGGTCCCGTTCGTTCCAACCACCTCGATGCCTCAGTCGCACGTGGTCGATCAGATGACTGTGGCGCCGCGGAAGTCGTCGTTCGTTTCCCGTCGAAGGAATAAAACAAGACCGCCGTCGGCGGTGGGTTCTGGGAGCGCATGGTCAACGCGTGAAACCGTCGCTTAAGCGCCCTACCGTACAGACGCGCATCGATGTGACTCAGCGCAAGTCGTTTCTGCAGGCCACCAGCGCAACATCTCAGAACACCGTCAAACAGCCGCGCAGCGGCTTTTTGTTGCAAAATAACATCGCCTGTTGATATTCCGCGTCAATAGAATTACATTGCCGGCCGGGAGTGGTATCCGGCCAACAAGCGTGGAAGCGCGCACCGATCGAGGTGCACCATGCTTCAGGCGACGACACGCGTCGTTGGCCCTGGCCGGCAATCCATAGAGCGGTTACTCGGACGGGTCCGTCGCCTGCGTGTCAGGAGACCGGATACCGGTTTCCAAGGTGATAACGCTCGATCGCCCGACCTGGCCACGTGCAGGAACTGCCTTGCGGCAGTCGATGCAGACGCGAACATCGAGTGGCGGTCGGTTGGAACTTCTCCCGCAAAGGCTTCGCTTCGACCCTCTTGGAGGGTCGAACGAGAACGAACGAACGCGGCGCTGCCGCCCGAAACTGGCTGCTGAGGGAGAGACCAAGTGAAACTAAAACGCAACACCACCCGCCACACCGGAACACCGCCGGCCCCGTGCATGACCCAACCCCGAGAATGGCCGGCCGACGCCGGTTTCGCTCGCGACTGCGGCACCGTCCATCTTCTGGCCGTGGCCATCGCAGCGGTCTTGTACTGCGGCAGCGGCAATGCAGCGCCCGCCGGGGACACTCCCGCCGACGCACCCGCCTCGGAGCCGGCCGTTGCGCCGAAGAACGACCTGGATGAGATCGTCGTGACCGCCTCGGCCCAGGGCGTGAAGAAGCTGGACGCGAGTTACAACATCGTGTCGGTGTCCCTCGACGAGATCAAGAATGCCAATCCGGCGAGCGTCGCCGAAGTCTTCAAGCTCTCCCCCGGAATCTGGCCCGAGTCCTCCGGCGGTCAGACCGGCGTCAACATCGACGTGGCCGGTTTTCCCAACGGCGGCGGCGATTCCCCCTATTTCACCACCATGATCCAGGGCTCGCCGCTGTACGGCTCGGCCGATCTGTCGTTCATGGATTCCAGCTCCCTGGTGCGCCTCGATGACACCATCGGAGTAGAAGGTGAGACGGCTGCCGGGCGAAAGG
>CAZZXZ010000177.1:0-5053 GCA_964658135.1 uncultured Acetobacteraceae bacterium
CCAGGCTCAACATCCGCGCCGTCCATATCCGCCACATTCTTGCGTTCTGCTTCATGGCAACGCCCAGTTACTGCGGGGCGCCGGGCGGCGGACCACCAGGAGGAAAGCCGCCGGGAGGCGGGCCACCGCCCGGAGGACCGCCGCCGGGGGGGCCACCACCAGGAAAGCCGCCGGGAGGCGGTGGCGGCGCACCGGCCGGCAGTCCGGACAATTCCCGCCCGCCCGCCAAGCGTACGGAAACCAGCACGCCGCCGGGTGATCCGTCCTTCAACGGGTTGAAAGTCAGGGTGACTTGGTCGCCGGCGTTGACATCAGTATGTTTCCAGCCCTGCCGGATCAGGATGTTCGGGCTCGGCCCCTCGATGCTCCAATCCCTCACCACGCCCTCGGGTCCTGTTCCCGTGATCACGAACCAGCTGTGTGGATTGATGAGCTGCACGGACTTGACCGTACCTTTCACGACCACCGATTTGGAACGGTCGAACATCGAAAACGAATGGTGCGCAAGAGCGACTCCACTTAAGGTCGCGCTCAGCAACACGCCGTATACCGCAGTTGCAGTAAGTTTCATCCAATACCCTCTCAATAATTCAAGACAATAAGTCGGTCGAACGGTAAACGACCGTTCGTCGACGAACAGATATCGTGCCGGAGCGTGCAGCTAGGCAAACCCCGTCCATCGTCCCAAAACCACCACCCCCGTCCATAATACCAGCGACAATGCCCCGCAGACTTTCGCCATCTGCGAGGTCTGCCGCTGACCTCCCCACTCGTCTACCGTCCGGTAGGGGATGAAATGGAACACCATCATGTTGAGCCCGGCAAGAATCAGCAAGACGATCTTCGCTCGAAACGTCGCGATGCCGTAGTACTTGGTCGCCGCCGATGCGAACAACAGCCCGCCGAAAATGGCGGCCACGACGAACGCAATCCAGGTCCAAGGAAGCACCTCATCGGTGATTTGTCGGACCGTACGATCCCGATAGGCCAGATTCAGCAAGCGCAAATCGACCATCACGATGGAGCCCACCACCATGGTGAGCGCCAGCACATGCACCGTCTCGATGGTCGGAAATATCCAGCCCGATTGGCTGATGGTCACCGCCCACGGCAATGCTTCCAACCAAATGCAGAATCGCTCGATCATCGTGGAAACTCCAAATGGTGGCGTCGTGGGCGCCGCTGCCGGCAGCCGATGCGAATTATGATATGTAAGCGATCCAGCGCCCGGCTACGACGATTCCCACCCACAATATCAGCGACACGAAGCCGGTCAGCTTCGCCGTCAATTGATGGGTCGGCGATTGTTCCCAAGAATCGAGATTGTGTTTGATCATCTGATTGAACCCGACGGTTACCAACAGCACGGTAACCAGTAGACCCATCTTGACCTGAAACACCCAATTACCGAGCGATCGTTCAGGTTCGCCCGTGATCAACACCACGCCCGTGCAAAAAAGGATGATGACGGACACCCACATCCAAGGGATGTATCGATCTACGGTGGTGCGCATGGAATAGCGCGTACCCGACAGCCCCATCAAACGCAGATCCAGCATTCCCATGGTCGAGACGACCACGGCGATCGCCATGATATGAATGCTTTGGAACAACGGGATGATCCACGTCGCATTCGATATGGTGTCGCTGGCCGAGGTGTGTGCGATCCAGTGAATGAACGATAGCAGCATGGTACTTACCTAAAGTGACTGACTGGTCTGGGGTTGACTGACTGGCACGTTATTTTTGCGTCTTGAGCCGCGGATCGACGTGCTCGTAGAATGCATCGTCGGGCGTCGGCATGTACTTGTCCAACACATTGTTCTCGGCGCAAACGAACTCCCGAACACCCTCACCCGGCGGCGCCCGCACGAACACGCGCGTGACCGTCCATGGTTTCGAATACACCAAGGGGTCCTCCATGGTGATGGTCCAATCCAATTCGTTCTTGTCCTTCAAGTGGACGCGCTCGATGAAGTGCACTTGATCGCTGTGGGGTAGAAACGTCACGTCCAATACCGACTCGGCGCGCACGCCCACCGTGTCGATCACCAAGGTGTCGCCCTCCCAGTGGCCGATCGAATCGCCGACGAAGGTGTACTCCAACTCGTCCGCCGGCGGGTGAGATCGACCGTCGGTCCAGATTCGCCGGGTTTCATTGTACAGCTCGGTGAGCATGGTTACCCGGCCCGGGTTCATCAAGATTTCGAGGGGATAGCTGCCGCTCATGGTATGCGGCATACCGGGGGGAAGGCAGTGCCCCAAAGGATCCCATACCTTCTGTCCGGCGCGTTGCCGCGCCCGCGTCTTCTGCCACTCCGCCATCCATACAGGATTCAAAGGTGGCTGCTGTTTCAACCCGGCGTCGGGATCATAGGTTCGTCCCTGCTTCGGAGACAACGCCCACACCCCACTCAAATCGGCGCCCGCGCCCAGAAATTTCAAATAGGCGGCCTGGCTCATGGCAGGCTTGTCGGCCGCGATCGCCGGCGCTGCCACTACGAGCATCGCGGCGGCCAAGGTCGCCGCCAGCGCCGGAATCATCTTCATGGACGAGGCCCCGCTCCTACACCGGCCGGGCCGTCCGCACCCGTGGGCGATTTGAACACTACGTCATAAAGTTTCGTGCCGTCCGCGGTCGTTACCATCAACAGTCGACCCCCCGGCGTGCCATCCTTCAACGGGTTGATCAACGCATCGATCTTATCGCCCGCTTTCACGGAGTTGCGCTTCCATCCCGTGCGCACCAATTGTCCCGGCGGTCCGATCTCGATGGTCCACGTCTGCGTCGCACCCTTCACATCCGTCGTCAGAATCATCAGCCGGGAGTGCGGATTCGTCCACTCGAATTGCTGCACCACCCCGCTCACCGTCTGCTCTTTCTCACGATCGAACATTCCATACGAGTGATGCGCAAACACCGCACCCGAGCACACAGCAGTCATTACCAACGTCGCGTACAGTCTTCCAAATCTCATCTGATTTTCCTCGCATTGCCAGCGGACAATGCATCGATGTAATGCGGCCAATCCCGCATCGAGCCATGCTCCAAGATTACTTGGCTTCGACTCGATATTATCGGCGATCTTACAAAATCCGGCATCTTTGCCGATATTCGTCCAGCCTTCAAAGTATGCACACCTTTTGACTCATCGTCAAAGTGGGAGGGGCGAGCAAAACGGCCGTCGGGCGGTACCCGAGAAGACGATTATTTCCGACACGATATCCACGTGGATAGTCTAGGATGCGCCAGTGCGATTTCAGCAGCCTACGGAGAGCTTCTTTGAACGACGATCTTCACCACGACGTACCGCCTTTGAATACGGCGGATTGGCCACCCTCTCTTGCAGCGATGCGGACGGGTTTCGCCGGCCAGCTCAACGTCTACAAGGTGATGGCCCATCACCCTGCGCTGCTCACCGCCTGGGCTTCCCTGCGCCAACATGTTGTCATCGACAGTACTCTGAGCCGTCGCCAGAGCGAAATCGTCATTTTGCGGGTCGGTCGTCGTTGGGACTCGATGTATGAATGGGGACAGCATGTGGTGCGCGGCCGGCAAGCCGGTCTCAGCGACGCGGACATCGATCGCGTGCGACACGATCCTCGCACGTGGCCCGCCGGCGACGTCGACACGCTCTTGATGCATGCGGTGGACGCCTTGCTCGACGACGGCAGGCTGTCTGCGAGCCACCTCGCGGAATTGAAACCCGTCATCGGTCTGCCGGGTATTTTCGACCTCATGGCCACCGTCGGCATGTATACGACATTGGCGTTCATCGTCAATAGTTTCGATACGCCGCTCGAGGCCGACATTCGTGCTGCCGCGGGCACATTGCTGTAAGTCGCCTCGATATGTCGAATCCGCCGGGAGACGGTACGGCTCAGCTCACCACCGCCGCAAAAACTCGGTTGCTATTGGCGAGCACCATCGGCTCGATGGTGGAGTGGTACGACTTCTTCGTATTCGCCGCGTGCAGCGTCTTGGTCTTCAGCAAGGTGTTTTACGCGGGATTACCGCCGCGCTTGGCGCTGCTCGTATCGTTGGGCACGTTTGCCGTGGGTTTTCTGGCAAGACCGATCGGCGGCGTTCTTTTCGGTGTGTTCGGGGACCGCTTCGGACGCAAACGAACGTTGGTCGTCAGCTTGTTGGTGATGGGCACCGCGACCGTGACCATGGGTCTGCTGCCCACCTACGCGCAGATCGGCATGGCGGCACCGGTGCTGCTGGTCGTGTTGCGGGTCATTCAGGGTATTGCGGTCGGCGGCGAGGCAACCGGAGCATTGCTCATCGTTGCCGAATCCATGTCCGCTCGCTATCGAGGATTTTGGAGCAGCGTCCCCATCGCCAGCGGGCCGGCGGCCAATGTGATCGCCCTGGGTCTCATCGGATTCGTGCGCAATAGATTCGGCGATGCGGCGTTCATTGCCGGCGCATGGCGGATTCCCTTTCTGGCTTCCGTCGTCTTGATAGGCATCGGTTTGTGGGCGCGTCGGCGCATCGACGAATCGCCTGCTTTCGTCGTCCTGGCGCAAGAAGCCGCGGTGGATCGAGCTCCGCTCAAAGATGCCTTGCAGCACTTCAAGCTGCCGATGGGGCAGGTGTTTTTGGTCAAGGCGGGCGAAAACACCATGCTGTATTTGTTTTCGACATTTTTTCTCGTGCTGGCCACGACCTCGTTGGGTTTCAGTCAGCGCGTGGCTTTGGAATTGATATTGACCGCCTCCGTCGTCGAAGTGCCGATCATCCTGTTATCCGGTTACATATCGGACAAGATCGGTCGCCGGCCGGTGCTGCTCGTCGGACTGTTCGGCACTGTGGCCGCGAGCGTCGCGCTCTTCACCAGGAGCGCGGGGGTGGACTCGCGCACTTTGCAGTTCATGGTGATCGCCGCGCTCGCCTGTCATGGAATCGTGAATGGCGGGATGGCGGCATTCTTCGCTGAATTGTTTCCGACCCGCGTCAGATACACCGCGCTGTCGACGGGCTACCAACTTGCCTCGGTGGCTGGCGGTTCGTTGGCGCCCCTCATCGGAACATTGCTACTGCAGCGTA
>CAZZXZ010000178.1:0-4960 GCA_964658135.1 uncultured Acetobacteraceae bacterium
ATCGCCGCTGATCGCGATCGCCGCCAAGCGGCTCTTCGCACCGGAACGCTTGACCGCGCGCCGGATCGCCTCGCCGACGGCTTCCGCATCGACGATGGCTTTTTCATTGATGGCGTTGTGCGGAGTGGGCTCCGCCGCATACGACTCAACCCGGTATTGCCCTCCCGACATGGTCAGCTCGATGAGCTTCACCGAAGAGGTGGTTATGTCAAGTCCCAGTAACGGGCGATATCTTTTGCCGATCGACCACACAAATATTTTTCCCTTTTAACTCAATACCTTGCAGGCGAAACGCCTCGGAGTGGTTGGCGCGGATGAAAGTTAACAAGAATGTGTTAAATAGAACGTGAAGCTACTCACGGTAATCACCGACGGCTATGCTCGCGGTGTGAAAGTGCGAACTACGAACGGTTCACGAGCGCTAATATGCTCTGGCAATACCGCAAGCGAATAAGTTAGAACGGTTCCCCGTGACCAAACGTTATCTAGTTCTCATCTCGCGCCTGTGCGTGGTTTTAACCGGCGTGGTCGTTTTGATTGCGTTCGCCAATGTCTGTGCATACGCCTACTTGAAGCCCGCGTTACCCGACGTGAGCAGTCTGCGCGACGTCCAGCTCCAGGTGCCGCTGCGCGTCTATACGCGGGATGGCCGGCTGATAGCGGCGATCGGTGACCAACGCCGCATACCGGTGCTGTACGACCAACTTCCCAAAAAACTGATCCAAGCGTTTCTGGCCACCGAGGACGATCGCTTCTTCCAACACCACGGGGTCGATTGGCAGGGCATTTTGCGAGCCGCGATGGCGAACCTCAAAGCCGGTGGCATCCGGCAGGGCGCCAGCACCATTACCATGCAGGTGTCGCGGGACATGTTCCTCACGCCGAAACGCGACATGAAGCGCAAAATGAGCGAGATCTACATATCGCTGCTGATGGAGACGGAATTTTCCAAGGAAGAGATTTTTTCGCTGTACGTGAACAAGATCTTTCTGGGCCAGCGCGCCTATGGGGTGGGCGCCGCCGCGGAGGTGTATTTCGGCAAGACGTTGGATGAGTTGAACATCGCGGAAATGGCGACCCTGGCGGGCATCCCGACCGCGCCGTCGGTGGTCAATCCGGTGGCCAGCGCGGCGGCGGCGAAGGTACGTCGCACACACGTGCTCGGCCGCATGCGGGAACTCAATTACATCACGCGGGCACAATACGATGAGGCCAATTCCAGCCCCATGGAATCGCGGCTGCACGGCCCCACCATCGAGGTAGACGCACCTTACGTGGCCGAAATGGTTCGCAACGACATGCAGGCGAAATACGGCGACAGCATCTACACGGCGGGGTATCGGGTCTACACCACCATCGATTCGCGTTTGGAACGCGCCGCCACGGTCGCGCTGCGTACCGGCTTGTTGGACTATGACCGCCGTCACGGCTGGCGCGGCGCCACCGCGAAGCTGGATCCCTCCCAGCTGACCTCCGCCGAACATCTGGAGGTGGCGCTGGCGAAGTATCCCGTCATCGGCGGCCTGCGCCCGGCGGTGGTCGAGGATGTCCTCGACAAGAGTGCCAAGGTGTATGTGAAAGGCATGGGCCGGGTGACGCTGCCGTGGGAGAAACTCGCCTGGGCGCGCCGCGAGCTGCCGGATGAGAAAACCGATCGCGCGCCCGTGCAGGCGGCGGACATATTCAGCCGGGGCGACGTGATCTACACGGCGGGCACCACTGCGACCGCCCTGCAATTCGTGCAGGTGCCGGAGGCGCAGAGCGCGTTGGTATCGATGGACCCCCGAGACGGCGCCGTGGTGGCCCTGGTGGGCGGCTTCGATTTCTTCCAGAGTAAGTTCAACCGCGTGACGCAGGCACGGCGTCAACCCGGCTCCGGTTTCAAGCCGTTCGTGTATGCCGCGGCGTTCGACAAGGGATATACCCCGGCGAGCATCGTGATGGACGCACCCATCGTCATCGACGAGGCCGGCATGGAGCAGGCGTGGCGGCCGAAGGAATTCGAAAACAGTTTTGCCGGTCCCATCCGCCTGCGCGAAGCATTGGTCGAATCCCGCAACCTGGTCTCGGTACGGTTGATGCGCGCAATCGGCGGGGATTACACCTGGAACTACGTGCAGCGATTCGGCTTCGACAAGTCGCAGCTGCCCAACGACCTGACCATGGCATTGGGCACCGCCTCGTTGAGCCCCCTGCAGATGGTCAACGGCTATTCGACCTTCGCCAACGGCGGCTTCAAGGTCACCTCGTATTACATCGATCGTATCGAAGATGCCACCGGCAAGATCTTGGTGCAGGCGGATCCTGCCATCGCGTGCGCAGAATGCGGTCAAGCGAGCGAGCCGGCGGCGCCGACCCCGGGCAAGACCTCGGGCACGCTGCGCACGTCGCTGCTCGATGTCGGTGAGCACGACGGCAAAACGGTGATTCAGGCGAAAAAACTCGCACCGCTGATTCTGCGCCCGCAGGTTGCCTATTTATTGGCCGACATGATGGCGGACGTCATCGCGTCGCGGCACGGCACCGGGGCTGCCGCCCGCGTCCTGAATCGCGATGACATCGCCGGCAAGACCGGCACGACCAACGATGCCCACGACGCCTGGTTCAACGGCTTCAACGGCGGTCTGGTCACCACCGTGTGGACCGGATTCGATCAAGATCGGTCGCTCGGCAGCGGTGAGCAGGGTGCACGGGCGGCGCTGCCCACCTGGATTTGGTTCATGCACGATGCACTGGCCGGCACGCCGCGCCATCTTTGGCCGGTGCCGGACGGCATCGTGACGGTGCGCATCTCGCCCGATACGGGCTTGCTCGCGAGCGCCGACAATCCGAACGGCATCATGGAAAAGTTCATCGAGGGCAACCTGCCCAAGAGCGAGGTGTACAGCGGCCCGGCGACTCAGAACCCCATGACCGACGGTGACAAGCCGCTCTTTTGACGCAACTTTGCCGCAACTTCGCTGCAACGGAAACAGCTGTAACGACCATGCCCAAGAAATTCTCTCAGCGCGCCGAGGATCTGCGTCGTGCCCTGGCTCAGGAAGCGGCCCGCATCATGGCCGAGCACGGTATCGAGGATTACCTGCAGGCCAAGCGCAAGGCCGCCGATCGGTTCGGCGTAAACGACGTTGCGGTCTTGCCCAAGAACATCGAGATCGAGGCGGCGTTGCGCGCGCACCAACGTCTGTTCGGCGGCGACTTGCACGGTCACACGCTGCTGGCGACGCGCCGCACCGCGCTCGACGCCATGCGCCGGCTGCGCGAGTTCGAGCCCCGCTTGGTGGGCTCGGTGCTGACCGGAACGGCAACCGGTTACAGCGACATCAATCTGCATTTATTCGCCGATCCCACGGAGACCGTGGCGATCCGGCTCTTGGACTTCGGCATTGCGCACGAGTTTTACGAGCGTCGCGTCAAGATGGATGCGGAACGCAGCGTGAATTATCCGGCGTTACGTTTCGAGGCCGATGGCCGCACCGTCGACGCCACGGTGTTTCCCATCGACGGCATCCGCCAGTCACCCTATTCGCCGGTCGACGGCCGGCCCATGAAACGCGCCGACGCGCGCGAGGTCTCCGAGCTGATCGACACGGGCTAGCGCCCGTCATTTGGCGTTCTTGTCCTGCCAGACGGCCAAGGCGTCGGGCGAGCCTTGAGCCCGCACGCCGTTGTCCATCAAGATATCTTCGGTGGCGCTCATGATGGCGGGCCTCGAAAAGACCAAAGCTTCGCCGCCTTTTTGATCGAATTCGAAGGTCACGAACGGATCCGTCAAATCGCGCAACACCGCGACCAGGTGGCGCAGGCTCTTGATGCGGACGCCGTTCACCGAATAGACCACGGCGCCGACCACGCTGGAATAGCCATTGACGATCTTGTGCGGAAAGAAGGGCGATGCCACGACCACCAGTTCTTCGAGCTCGGGTGTCGGCTCATCGAGCGCTTGGGTGACCAAGGGGCTCTTCATCAAGCCCAACATCCGGGTCATGCCGGCGTTGTTCTCCAAGCTCGAGGCCAGCTGCCACGTCGCCGGCGAGAACACCAGGGGGCCGAAAATGAAGTACGGGGGGTAGCTGCCGCGCAGATCCTTGATCAAGGTGGGATGCTCGGTGGAGACCGGCAGTTTGATCTGCTCGGTTTTACCGTCCCGAATCACGGTCAGGGGCAGTTGTCCGTCCTTGCTGAGCTTCTGCACGAGATAACCAAAATTGACGCGCAGGTCGGCATCGATCTTCACCATGCCCTGATTGTCGATCTGCATGTCGCCGATGCGGCTGATGACGTCCCATTCCTTCAGGGGATAGTCGGCGGAGGACTTGGCGGGCTGATGTACCACCATGCCCTCGACCGTCTTGTTCACTTTCAGAAAATCACGCAGCGCCGGATTCTCCAGCGTCTGCAGGTCGTCGTACATGGCCGGCTTGCCCGTGTATTGACCATCGGCGATGTCTTTCAAGAACAGCTCAATCTCTTCGTTCGGGATGATGTAACCGATGTTTTGCGTATCGCCGCCCAGCTTGCTGAAGGCGAGCCCGATCATTTTGTCGTCGGCGACGGCCGGACCACCGCTGTTGCCGGGGTTGATCGCGGCATCGACCTGGATGCGAAGCCCCGACACGGGGTAGTTGTAGGACACGAATTCGATGCGCGACACGATGCCCTTGGTGATGGAGAGCGAGTTGCCGCCGGTGGGGAAGCCGTAGGCCAACACCGCATCCTTGATGTGCGGCAGCTTGCTGGCGCGCAGCAGCGCCGGATGGGTGTCGAAAAAACTGGGGTCGTCGAGTTGCAGCACGGCCAGATCAATGCCGGGAGCCACCGCCAGCACCGTGGCCGACACCTTGTCGCCGGCGGCGCTGGCCTGCACCTGGACCTGGCTGGCATAGAGCACGACGTGCGCATTGGTGAGGATGCGGCCGCCTTCGATGACGACACCCGACCCGGTCGCTTCGACGGGCGC
>CAZZXZ010000179.1:0-4860 GCA_964658135.1 uncultured Acetobacteraceae bacterium
GTCCGGGGTCCGAGTATATACACGAAAAACTAATTTACAAGCAATACGTCGCGCTCAAAGCACGACAATGTGCTAGCGATGTGAACGACATCACTCAAGAGTGAGAATGAATTTCCAATTCGCGTTCGTCACCGGCGTCACCGACAAACGATTCCCCCGCCGCAAAACAACCAGGTCCGCAAGCTCCTTGCGCGAATGATCCCGCAGTTCGTCGAGCGTGATGATGCGCGAAAACCTGCGTTCCATCTTCACATCGATCGCATACCAGATCGGCGCGTCGATCGGGTCGGCGGCACTTGCATCCGGATAGCCATCCTTCACGACGGTTACGATGCCGGCGATGCCCGGAACCTTGCAGCTCGAATGATAAAAAAAAGCGCTATCGCCTTTTTTTATCGAGTCGCGCAGCATGTTTCGCGCCTGGTAGTTGCGTACGCCTTCCCAAGCCGTGGTCCGTTTCGGACTGGCGGCGAGATCCTCGATGCTGAACACGTCCGGTTCGGACTTCAGCAGCCAATGATTCATTCGATGCTCGTTTTAAAATGATGAAGACCGGATTCGGTGGCCAGAGAGTCGAGGCGCACGTCCCACGGCTCGGGATACACCGTATCGGTACGCTGACCGTCGAAGGCGAGACCCACCACCTGGGGACCCTTCCAAGTGGAGCGCCGGCGACGGAAGGCGAGCGCTCGATCGTAGAAGCCGCCGCCCATTCCCAAGCGATAGCCGGCCGTATCGATCCCGACCAACGGAACGACGATGAGATCGAACCACCGAGAAGCGATGGCGATGCCGCGGCGGCGAGGAATCCTAATGCCGAAGGCGCCGCGTCGCGTTTCGGCGCGCAGCGGATAGAAGCCGAGCCTGCCATGACGTTTATCGATGACGATGGGCACGTAGACTCTGATGCCGCGTCGGCACGCCGCAAGCGCCAACGCAGCGGTGCCGGTCTCGCCGTCGAAGGGAAGATACATGGCCAGGCGAGCGCCGCATTTGAATGCCGGCAAGCGAGTGAGCACGGAGGCTGCGAGTGCGGAGCGACGTCGGTGCGCTGCCGGCAAGATGCCGCGCCTGATGGCGCGTAATTGCTGACGAAGGATCGTTTTCAAGAGGGGATGGCGCTACCCGCGAATGCCGTTTTGGACCGATGCTCCCGACCTGAGCAACAGGTGGGGCTAACTGCGGCAATTAAGGCTTTCCGCTCGGGGCGGACTTGCACAATGTTGCCAGCAAGCAAAGGCCCCTGGGGTTTACAAATTAGGGTCAGGAGGTAATCCGATCCGCATCGAACACCGCAGGCAGCGCCAAAATTAAACGAACCGACGGAGACTCCATCGAACCTACAGCTCGGGCTGCGGGCTCTTCTCCAACACCGACTCTACGCGCTCGCGTAGGATACGCAAGCGCCCGCCAGCATCGGAATCGAGATCGTGGTCACGCTTACGAAAGCGCAGCAGTTCGTTCGCCATGTTGAGCGCCGCAATTACTGCGATGCGATCTAAGCCGACGACATTTCCATTGTCGCGAATTTCCCGCATCTTGTTGTTTAAAAATTCTGCCGAATCAAGCAAATCCGACCGTTCCTCGATGGGACACGTGATGTGATACTCCTTCTCGAGTATCCGCACGCTGACTCTGGCCTGGGTCTCGTTCATGCCTGTTCCATCGACTTGAGCCGGCCGATCATGGCCTCCACCTGCGCACGCACCTGCTCGTTCTTCTGTAACAGGCCGGCGCGTTCGGTCGTCAGCGCTTCCTGACGCTGGCGCAGAGCCCGGTTCTCTTCCTTGATCTGGCTCAAGACGAGAAGGAGGTCCTCAAAACGCTTCTCCACCAGTGTAAGTTCGATATCGACGATCGATTTTGCATTCGGTTCGTTCATGGGATCCCAATATAAAGACCTGCATAACGCAATGCAAAGGCCACGCAAAGAAACCTCGACGGCGCCCGTGCGGTAGTATTCTGGTCACCATGATGTCGGACATTCGATTTACGGATTTCGAGGATGTATTGGCCGCCGCCGGCAGCATGGCGGATGCGGCCGAGGCGCATGGTTCGTTGTGCGGCGCATTGTGTTCCATGGCTCCTTATAAGATGCAGGACTGGTTGAACGAAATTCTGCCCGACGGCGCGGCGCTGTCCGCCGAATCGGCGGCGATGATCGAGCGGGTTTTCAGTGCGACCGCAACCTCGTTCGGCGAACAGGGAATGGAATTCGAACCGTTGTTGCCCGACGACGAACAGCCCCTCAACGGCCGGGCGAATGCGCTTGCCATGTGGTGTACGGGTTTTTTGTATGGTCTGGGCACCGGCCAAATTTCCGATCTCGAGGGACTGAACGGTGAGGTCGGAGAAATCGTGCGGGATTTCACCGAAATCTCGCGAGCCACCGGTGACGATGCGGATGCCGACGAATCGAACGAACAAGCCTACGTCGAACTCGTGGAATTCATTCGCGTTGCCGCCCAGGTCGTCTTCGAAGAATTGCTGCCATTGCGTCAACAGGTGTATCCGACCGTTGCGCAGCAGCGGCTGCACTGAGCCAACGCTTGGACAAGAAGGAGTTCGCGCGCCGGCGCCGACAATTGATGCGCATGATCGGCAAGGACGCGATCGCCATTTTGCCGGCCGCGCCCATACGTCATCGCAATGGGGACATCGAATATGCCTATCGCCAGGACAGCCATTTTCATTACTTGACCGGCTTTCCGGAGCCTGACGCGGTAGCCGTTTTCGTACCCGGGCGGCAGTCCGCGGAATATCTGCTGTTCGTGCGCGAGCGCGATGCGGTCCGGGAAGCGTGGGATGGTCCGCGCGCCGGTACCGAGGGAGCCATCGAACGTTACGCGGCGGACGATGCGTTCCCGATCACCGACATCGACGAGATCGTGCCTGGACTGATCGAACAGCGGGCCCGGGTGTTCTACGCCATGGGCGCGCATGACGACTTCGATGGGCACGTGTTGAGTTGGGTCAATACGTTGCAAGGGGCGCGGCAGCGCGGCGCCCGACCGTGGGAGTTCGTGGCCTTGAATCATGTCTTGGACGACATGCGGTTGTACAAGAGTCGTGCCGAACAGACGAGCCTGCGGCGGGCCGCGCGCGTGGCGGTCGGCGCGCATGAGCGGGCGATGCGGTTCGCCGAACCGGGGCGCATGGAATACGAAGTCATGGCGGAAGTGGTGCACGAGTTTCGCTCGCACAACGCCGAGCTGTCCTACACGCCGATCGTGGGCTCCGGGGCCAATGCCTGCGTCATGCATTATCGCGATAACGATCAGCGACTGCGCGACGGCGATCTCCTGCTGCTCGATGCCGGTTGCGAGTTGGATTACTATGCCTCCGACATCACCCGTACTTTTCCGGTCGGCGGCCGCTTCACGGTGCCCCAGCGTGCCGTGTACGAGGTGGTGCTGGAAGCGCAACTTGCCGCCATCGACAAGGTGCGTGCCGGCAATCATTGGAATCAGCCGCACGAAGCCGCGGTGCGCGTCATCACCCAGGGGCTGGTCAAACTCGGTTTCTTGCAAGGTCGGATCGCGAATCTCATCAAAGAAAAAGCCTACCTGCCTTTTTTCAACCATCGTACCGGGCACTGGCTCGGCATCGACGTTCATGACGTAGGCGATTACAAAGTCGGCGGGGAGTGGCGCGTGCTCGAGGCGGGCATGACGCTGACCGTCGAACCAGGCATCTACATTCGACCGTCACGTGGCATACCGAAGGAATTTTGGAACATCGGAATCCGTATCGAGGACGACGTGCTGGTGACTCAGAGCGCCGCGGACGTGCTGACCGGCGACCTCGCCAAGCTGCCGGAGGCCGTCGAACGCTTGGCGTCCGCCGCATGACGGAGACCTTCGACATCGCCATCGTGGGTGGCGGCATGGTGGGGGCCAGCCTGGCCGTTGCGCTCGAAGGTTTGAACGTGCGTATCGCATTGATCGAAGCCGTGCCTCACGATTCCGCCGCGCAGCCAAGCTTCGACGAACGCACCACGGCGTTGTCGAACGGCAGTCGCCGCATCTTGGAGACGTTGAACGTGTGGCCGGCGGTGGCGCCGTTCGCCACGCCCATCGCCAAGATCCATGTATCCGATCGAGGCCATTTCGGGTTTGCGCGTATCGATGCCGCCGCCCAAAACCTGAGCGCTCTGGGGTTCGTAGTCCCGAATCGTGCGCTCGGTTCGGCGCTGTGGTCGGTGCTCGAGCGCAGCGCTACGACGCGTGTTTTTTGCCCATCGACGGTCCTGCGCGCGACCCCCGGCGTGCAAGCGGTCGAACTCGACATCGCACAAGACGGTCGCGAGTCCACCATCCGGGCACGGCTGGTGGTCGCCGCCGATGGCATTCACTCGGCGGTACGCAGCGCGTTCGGTGTCGACGTCGAGGTGCGCGATTACGAACAGACCGCGGTGATCACGACGGTGCTGCCGCAAAAGTTTCACGAGTACGTCGCCTATGAACGGTTCACCGAGAGCGGACCGCTCGCGCTCCTGCCGTTGGCCGACAGCCGCTGTACGCTCGTGCTGACGCTGAGGCCGGCGATGGCGCAGGAAGCGATGAGTTGGTCCGACGCGCAATTCCTCGCCGAGGTGCAACGTCGCTTCGGCTTTCGTCTCGGCCGTTTTCTCCAGGTGGGACGTCGCGTTCCGTATCCCCTGTCGTTGTCGAGAGTGCGGCGCACCAGCGCCGGGCGTTGCGTCATCGTCGGTAATGCGGCTCAAGGTCTGCACCCGGTGGCCGGCATGGGCTTCAATCTGGGCTTGCGCGACGTCGCGAGTCTGGCGGAACTGGTCGCCGAGCAAAGCAATCCGGCCGACCGCGCCGTTGGCGCCGTCGGCTCCATTAGCGCCGTCGG
>CAZZXZ010000180.1:0-4769 GCA_964658135.1 uncultured Acetobacteraceae bacterium
CTGCTCACGGTCCGCATGGTGCGGCCTTCCAAGCACTCGACGCTCGACGCCACGGTCAAACCGTCAACATGATTTTTCCGATGTGAGCCGAACTCTCCATGAGACGATGCGCGTCGCACGCCAGGGCGAGGGGGAAGGTGGCGTGAATGATGGGCCGTACTCGGCCACTGACCAATAGCGGCCAAACGGACCGCCGCAAAGCGTCCGCAATTGCCGATTTCTGCGCCACGGTGCGCGAGCGTAACGTGGCGCCGGTCAGCAGCAGGCGCTTGCGGAGTATCAACCCCGTGTCGATTTCCGATTTGGCGCCACCGAGCAGACCGATGATCACTATGCGACCATCGACGGCGGCGGCCGCCAAATTGCGCGCCACGTAACTGCCGGCCACCATGTCGAGAATGACGTCGGCGCCCTTGCCCGCGGTCTCCTCGAGGACCACGGCCACGAAATCCTCCGTGCGGTAGTCGATGCCGCGGACGGCGCCCATACGCTCGCAGGCACGCGCTTTGTCGGATGTGCCGGCCGTAGCGAATACCCGGGCGCCCATCGCACTCGCCAACTGAATGGCCGTCGTGCCGATGCCGCTGGTACCCCCGTGCACCAATACGCTCTCCCCTGCTTGGCAGGCGCCGCGCTCGAACACGTTGGTCCACACCGTGAAGAAGGTTTCCGGCAAGGCCGCCGCCTCGATCATGGTAAATCCGGCGGGAACGGGCAGGCACAGGCCGGCTGAGGCAATCGCATAGTCGGCATAGCCACCGCCCGCGAGCAGTGCCGTCACGCGATCGCCGAGCGCCGGCGTGGCGACGTTCGGCCCCAGGGCCGCAATTTCACCGGAGACTTCCATGCCTGGTATATCCGAGGCGCCCGGTGGCGGCGGATAATGACCCTGCCGCTGGAAGACGTCGGGACGATTCACTCCGGCGGCGGTCACTCGGATCAGAACCTCGCCGTCGCCCGGCGTGGGCACCGGGCGTACCGCGGGGATGAGCTGCTCCGCACCGCCCGGCGCCGCGATCTCGATCACCCGCATGTCACGCGGCAACAAAGTCAGACCTTACCCGGCCGGGCAACAAGGTCCGCCGCGAACCGTTCTTGCAAACTCCGGTGCACCGTCGGGGTGACCGCACCGACTCGAATCCACTCGAGGACCATCGCGTGCCAATCTCGTTCGTTTCCATGCGTGCCCTGTCCCATGCCTTGCATCAGTCGCTGCACTTGATAGTCGCGCCGCAGACTCTGATCCTCGGGTGGGGTGCGCATCTCGCGGTAGATTTCGCCGCGAATGCACAAGATCCGCAACCTCGTCTCACGGGCGGCGGCGTCATCGTCGGCATGCGCAGGGGCTCTGGCCAGGCGCTCCTCGAGCGCCTGCAAGCCGCCTTTCGGCCACCGCTCCACGCCTGCCATGAATGATTCGGCAGCCTGCCGAAGGCGGGTCTGCTCGAGTTCGTCCGCCGCTGTCGCGACCGCCCATTCGTAAGCTTGCAGGCGTTCACCGGCTTCGAAGAGATTCGCGAGCGCACGCTGCTCGGCCGCAGCCTGATGTTCGGCGAGCCGGCTGCTGCATGCGTCGAGCGCCCGGTCGAAGCGCTCCCGCAACTCGCGCGCGTGAGCTCGCGGCAGTTCGTCGAGCGCATCGAAGGCTGCGCGCCACTCCGCAAGCTTGGCGACGCCTTCGAGCAACTCCGGGCCGCGCACTGCGGCCACTCGCTCGACCTCTTCGCACAATGCGACAGCCTTGATCTTGTTGGCCTCGAGCCCGGCGGTGTAATCGACATAGGCCTGCTGACGTTTTTTATAGACCGCATCGCAGATCTCGCGAAACTCGCTCCACAACGCTTGATCGTGGTCCCGCGGCACGGCGCCCGACGCCTTCCAGGACGCTTGCAAGCCTTGCATCGACTCGATGGCGGCACGGCTATCTTCAACATCGAGAAGCGCGCGCGCCCGTGCGATCAACGACTCGCGCTGCCGAACGTTGTCGGCATACCAGGCGTCGAGTCTCGAGCGCAGGCGGCCGAGCGTGGCATCGAATTCCTGTTGGAGGGCGCGGTTGGCCTGTCGATCGACGGGAAAATAGCGCCGCCACTCGAGCGGCGCTTCGCGTAAGACGCTCGCCAGCAGCTTGAAATCCGGTTCAACGCCGCTCTGCGCTTCGACGGCCGTCAACCGCTCCAGCAGCGTCTGCCGGCTGGCCAGATTCTCTCGGCGCAGCAGGGCCTGCGCGGCAAAGTAATCGCGACACGGCTCGTAGGCCGCCTCGGAGGCTCGGTGAAATCGCTCCCAGTCCGTCGGCGTGTCGCCGACGATGCCCTTGCCGACGGTGCGCCATTCCTGCTGTAGCGATTTGATGCGTTCGGCGCTGCGCCGCGGATCGTCGGTCGAGCCGATCAGCGCTTCCATCTCCTCGATGAGCTCGATGCGTTTGGGCGCCACGGCGTATTCTTTCCATTGTTTGAGTTCAGCCAATTTCTCATCGAGTCGCTGTAACTGGCGGGCAAGATGGGCCGGCAACACGGGCGACGGTGGGGCTAATCTCTCTTCCAAGGTACGCCGCAGGCCGGCCGCGCGTTGGGTGCTACCCTCGTCGAGCGCGCGGCTTGCCTGACGAATCAATCCCGCGATCCGACGCAGACGCTGCTCCGCCTCGGCGCGTGCCTGCTCGACCACGCGCTCTTGCGCGTCGCGCTCGACATCCGCCGCTGCAAGCGTCTGGGCGTCGGCCGCCGACTGCGCCTCAGCGGCCTCGCGCGACGCCGCGCGTGCCGCCTCTTGGGCACGAAATTCCGCGTCCTCAGCGGCCTTGAGCACGGCCGCGGCCTCAGCTTCTTTCTCGAGCTGCAACACCTGCGTGGCGAGCACCGCCTTGCAGCTCTCGAGCGCTTGAGAAGCGCGCCGTTCCAGTTCGACGGGGGGCCGTTCGGTGAGCGACTCCCAGCGCAGCGCCAAGCGATCGACGGCGGCACCGTACGAGGCGTCGTACGCACGATGACTAAGCCGCTCCAGGGATTCGCATAGCTCGGTCACCGAATTCACGAACGCCGCCGCGCGCCGATCCGCCTCGTTCAAGGCATCGCATTTTTGCTTGATTATCTTATAAACCGTCTTATCTTTATTACGTAACTGCTTGATAAGGATTTTTAATTGATCTGGCTCCTCAATCCGGGCTGCCGCCAACTGGCGAACTCGACTGGACGGACTGGAAAGCACGAGCGCCGCGAGGTGCGCCGGATCCTCGATCGAAGCGAGCATTTGCGAGACTCGATCGCGCTCCGTGCACAACAACAGGATGGAGAACAGCACCGATTGCTCGCGAACTTCGGCACAGAACTGCGTAAAGTCGATGGATCCCGCATCGATCAACTGCGCGAGCCGCATCCGGGCGGCCTCGGAACCTGGCGCGAGGTTGCGTAATTCGCGGCCGTCCGGCAACTGATCGATGGCGGCCCGCTCGATGCGGCGCCGATCCTCGGCGGGCGGCACGGGCGGCACGGCCGGTGCGGGCTGACGCTTTCGAAAGAGACGCGAAAACAGGTTCATGGCAACGTCCTGCACGTATTCCTAAATAGACAAATCGGTGGTAGACCATTCGCTAAACGCATGATTAATATTGAGTATACCGGGGTACCTAGTGCGTCGCCGGACGATAGATCGCGATGGCGCGGCCGACCCGCGCCGAAAAAAAACCCGACGCGTCGAGGCCCACGCCGAGCGTCGCATGATCGCGGGTGACGTCCGGGGCGAGCCCCGTCGTGATCGAGGCACTTGCCCCGCTGCTCATTTCCTGCAGCAAGATGCCGTTGGCCCCGAGCTTCGCCGCCTCCTCCTGCAAGCGTGCGATGACCACGTTGCCCTTGGCGGTGGTCGTCAACGACCAGGAATATTTGCTCGAGGCGCGCAGCACGGCGATTTCATCGTACGGCTGAGCGATAGGCTCCAGGTACACGGCTACCTGACTCGGCGGCACGCGGCTGCTACGCGCCGTTCCCAGCATGACGTGACTGCCCTCGACACACGCGGCGAGAGGCACGCTGGCCGAGGCGGCGAGGATGACGCCGAACAGCCGTCCGGTGAAATTCAGCATGCAATGATGTTCTCGAGCGGTGGCCGGCCTGGCCGTACCCAGCGGTGGTTTCATAATTGCGATCGCAGCGGGCGCACGATGGCCTCGGCGACTTTTTCGGCGAGCGATCGCCGTTGCCACCGCTCGAAAGTGTAGGCGGTGGAAGATGCGAGATCGCGTTCGAAAACGTCGGTCATTTGCTGCGCGAAAGCGGCGTCATAGATGTTCAGGCTGGCCTCGTCGTTCAGCTCGAACGAGCGCAAATCGAAGTTGGTGGAACCCACGGACACCATATAGCGGTCGAAAATGAGCATCTTGGTGTGCAGCATGGTCGGCTCATACTCGTTGACGTCCACGCCGCTTTTCAAGAGCGGTCCCCAGGCATGCTTGGAGGCGAGGCGCACCGTTTCCGAATCGATGTGTTTATCGGGCAGGAGAATGCGGATCTTGACTCCCCGCTCGCGCGCGTTCACGAGTTCGCGGCTCATGAGTTCATCGGGAATGAAATAGGCTGCGGCGATATCGATGGAGATTTCCGCCGCGGTGATCGCGGTCAGATACATCAGGCGCATGCTCGAACTGCCGCCCGCGGGCGAACTGATGAACAGCTGCATCTCCCGATCGCCCACCATCGTCAAATCGGGGAAGTAGGCGTCGCCGTGCAGAACCATACCCGTCGTTTTGATCCAGTTGTCGAGAAAGG
>CAZZXZ010000181.1:0-4708 GCA_964658135.1 uncultured Acetobacteraceae bacterium
ATGGGTGGCATGGACATGTAATACCCCGCACAGGGTATTCGGTCAAAAATGAGCGGGCTCTCGGGTCCGCTCTTTTTTTTTTGCTTTTACTGCGTCGGTGTACGCTCGCGTGCCCTTCGCGCCGCGCCCAATTCGCCCCACTGAAGTCTACGCTGGATGTAGTCATTGACGAGTGCGACACCCGGACAGGTAAATTGATCCCGATTGCTGGTGGGAGTGGATGCCCTGAGCGCCTGCGTCAGGGCGTTGCGCTCCGCCGTCAGCTGCGCGACGCGGTCGGCGGACCAGCCCGCACGTTCGCCTAAGTGTTCGCCGACGGCCGCATCGACCAGGGTCGTGCCGGTATTGACCAGCAGTTCGGCGACGGCTTCGCACTGTTGATTCACGTTTGGATCCTGCATGGCGTCACGCGAGCAGTGCTGGAAGACGATGCTCGGCGGAGCGCTCATGGAGGCGCCCAAGCCGATGATCTGGGTGGCCAGAAACGAGCGGGTCAGCGCGGTCGATTCTTTAGGCAACGCCGGCTGGGCGAAGGCAAACAGCGCGTCGTCATACGCATCGACCCGGCCGGCGCCGGCGGCTCGGGCGAAAGCGCTGGCTTCGGCCGCGGGATCGTGGCCTTCCCGGGCGAGGCGGGCGAGCTGCAGCCAGGGTACGGCGTTCTCGGCGTCCAAGTCCGCCCAACCGGCGAAGGATAGCTGCTGACACATCGCCGGTGCGGCCTCGCCGGGGCGGCCGTTACACGCGTACAGCGCCAGTGCATAGAGGGCAGGATCCTCCGAGCTCTGCGCCAAGTCGACCAACTCGGGAATGTTGCCCTTCAGCAGCAAACCCGCCGCCCGCTGGTGCGGATCGTTGCTGTTCTGCAAGGCCGCGAGCCATCTATCGCTGGTTGGTTGGGTCAACGCCGTCAGGTAGCGCGTGACGGCCAGCGGATCCTTTGAATCCAAGGTGACCGTGCCCATTCCGCAGAGGGCGACCTGGTCGGGATCGTCGGCGGCTTTCGTCGCGGGCCGTGGGGACGTAGGTGCGTTCACGGCAGCGAGCGGGATCGTTGGTGCGCGCGAGGCCACCGCCTGCACGGCTGCCGCATGAAAGCGCAGTTGGGAATAAAGCGCGCCGCCGATGACCAGGGTGGCGGCACCGAGCACGGCAAAGGTTTTCCAGGTGTTCTTGTTCATGACGACTCACCGCGGACCCGCAACGTGCGCGGCGATCCGCAGTTAGTCCGGCTCGGCTGCGGAAAGTTCGGAATCGGCGTCGCCGTGCTAGTGTTGTGTCCGGTATGACGCTTCCCATCCATTTCTCGCACGGCGTTCCCGAGGTATTGCGCGACGCGGTCGAGCGTTGGCGGGAGCGTGCCGATGCGACTCCCGCCCTGATGAATCATTATGCCGCGCTCTCCGCCAGGCTGCAGGACGAGCTGCCGCGGGTGGTGGCGGCCAGCGAGTTCGTCGGATCTGCGTTGTTGCGCGATCCGGAGTCGCTGGCATGGGTTGCGCGCCACGATATGCCGCCGGCGGCACGCATTGCGTGCGACGACTACGAGAGTCGCGCAGCGTTGGCGCCGACCACGGCCGCCGCGCAGCATATTCTGCGCGAATGGCGCCGGCGCGAAATGGTGCGCATCGCCTGGCGCGACATCGCCGGCCGAGCGGCCGTGCCCGAGACGTTGCGGATCGTGTCCGATCTCGCCGATGCTTGCATCCGCGCGGCGAGCATTGCGGCGCAACGACACTTGGACGTGCCGTTTGGAAGGCCGCGCAATGCCGAGCGGGAAGAAGTAGCGCTCATCGTCATCGGCATGGGCAAGCTCGGCGGCCGGGAGCTGAATTTTTCGTCGGATGTGGATCTTGTTTTGCTGTACGAATCGGCGGGCGAAACCGACGGTACGCGCAGCCTCGACAACAACGAATACTTCAACCGTTTGGGACGCGAAATAATCCGTTTATTGGATGTTAGAACCGAGGAAGGGTTCGTGTTCCGCGTGGACATGCGGTTACGTCCTTTCGGCGACAGCGGTGCGCTGGTGGTGAGTCTGGCCAGCTTGGAAGATTACCTGCAGGAACACGGGCGCGACTGGGAACGTTATGCCTGGATCAAGGCGCGTGCCGTGGTCGGCATCTCGGCGTACCTGACGGCCATGCGCGAGTACGTACGGCCTTTCGTCTACCGTCGTTATCTGGATTTTGGAGTTTTCGGCTCGCTGCGCGACATGAAGGCGCTGATTGCGCGCGAGGTCGCGCGGCGCGACCTCGATCAACATCTCAAGCTCGGAACCGGCGGCATCCGGGAAGTCGAATTCATCGTGCAATCGATGCAATTGGTACGCGGCGGCAGCGACCGGCGGCTGCAAAATGCCGCTTTGCTGGAGGTGCTGCCCTCGTTGGCCGGCGCCAAGCTCTTCGCCAAGGACATGGTTGGACAATTGCACGACGCCTACCTGGTACTACGCAAGGCGGAAAACGCCCTGCAGATGATTCGCGATGCGCAAACGCATTCGCTCCCCGAGGATCCCGCCGATCGTGCGCGCGTGGCCCTCAACATGGGCATGCCGACTTGGGCTGCAGCGAGCGTACGCATCGAGAACGCACGGTCCGACGTCGCGCGGTTGTTTGCCTCGCTGGTGTTTGGCGGGCCGGATGCGGAGCACCACGGCAGCGAGGTCGAAGAGCCCGCGGCGGATGGGGGCGCGCTCGATGCTTACCGCCAATCGAGCGCCTACCGACGCCTGGACGACGCCGCGCGGCGACGTGTGCACGTCATTCTCGGCCGCCTGGTCAAAGCGGCGGCGACGCGGCCCGAGCCCGCCGTGGTGATCCAGCGGGTGCTGCGCATACTGGATGCGATCGGCGCACGTTCATCGTATCTCGCGCTGCTGCAGGAGCAGCCGTCGGCGCTGAACCGGTTGATCGATGTCTGCGCGGTGAGCGGCTTCCTCGCGCAGCACATCGCGAATTTTCCCCTGCTGCTCGACGAGATGATCGATCCGAATGGCTTCGACGAGCTGCCCTCTCGCGCAAGCTTGGAACGCGAGCTCGCCATCTGCACGGAACGCTTGCCGACAGATGAGCCGGAGCGGCAGGTCGAAGCGCTCCGTCAATTTCAAAAGATCGCCGTCTTCGGCGTGGCCTTCGCAGACCTCACGGGGCGGCTGCCGCTGATGCGCGTGAGCGATCGGCTGACCGACATCGCCGAGCTGATCTTGGAACGCTGCGTTGCCTTGGCATGGGACCAGATGACCCAGGCCTACGGCGTGCCTCATTGCGGCGAAGGGAATGCGCTGCGCGCGGTGCGGGTTGCCGTCGCCGGATACGGCAAGCTCGGCGGCTGGGAACTCGGCTATGGGTCGGACCTCGATCTCGTGTTTCTCCACGACTCCAGCGGCGAAGTGCAACAGACGGACGGCGCAAAGCCGCTCGACAACGCCGTATTCTTCCCGCGTCTCGGGCAGCGCATCGTGCATCTGTTGACGATGCATTCCTCGGCGGGACGCTTGTACGAAGTCGACATGCGCTTGCGGCCGAACGGCAACGGTGGCTTTTTGATGACGGGCATCGACGCTTTCGAGCACTATCAAATGCAGGACGCCTGGACTTGGGAGCATCAGGCGCTGCTGCGCGCCCGCGCGGTGGCCGGCGATGCCAATCTGTGCCGGCGCTTCGAACAGATACGTCGACGCGCGCTCGGCACGGCAGTGCACCGCGATACGTTGCGGGCCGACGTGGTCGAGATGCGCGGCCGCATGCGCCGTGAGTTGTCGCTGGCCGGCGCGGGACAATTCGACATCAAACAGGACATTGGCGGCTTGGCTGATATCGAGTTTTTGGTGCAATACTGGGTGTTGTCGGCAGCGCACGAACATGCCGAGTTGCTGATCCATTCTGACAACATTCGTCAGCTGCAAGGCTTGATCGGCGCCGGCGTGGTCGACGGTGCCACGGCGCGGGTGTTGACGGATGCCTATATCCATTATCGAAGCGTGCTGCATCATCTGTCTCTGGAGGGCGGTGAGCGGGTGGTCGAGGCGGCACCTCTTGCCGAAACGAGGGAACACGTGAAGAACATCTGGCGGGACGCCTTCGAGGACAATCCCCTGCTGGCGCCGTGGATCGGCCGGTTCGGCGGAACGCCGCCGTTCGATCGGGTGCGGGTGAGCGACATGGCACCCGCATTGCAGGCCGCCATGGCCGAAAAGCTGCTCGAGATCGAAAAAATCGCGGGCAACACGGCACGGGCCACCTTCGAGAACACGCTGGTGGCGCTCGAACGGGCCGGCGCGACGTTCGCTCGAGTCATCGCGATTTACGATATTTGGTCGTCGAACGTGAGCACGGCGGAGTTTCAGGCGGTGGAACGGCTCATGGGGCCGCAAATCGCCGCTTTTCACGATGCCATCATTCAGAACACGGCCTTGTTCGCACGCATCGACGTGGTCTACCAAGACAGTCTGACGGCTGCGGGAAAGCGGCTCACGGCCGTGCAGCGGCGCTTGTGCTGGCATCACCATAGGGCGTTCGTCCGCGCCGGCGCCAAGCTCGAGCCCGCCGCCAAGACGCGCGTGGGCGCGATCAACGAACGCTTGGCCAGTCTGTTCGCGCTGTTCAGCCAGAATCTATTGGCCGACGAGGCAGCTTATCCCTTGTACCTGTCCGAGCGCGCGGATCTAGCGGGGTTGTCGGAGGATCAATGCGCGGCGGCGGCGGCG
>CAZZXZ010000182.1:0-4676 GCA_964658135.1 uncultured Acetobacteraceae bacterium
CGTCCTTGAAGCGCTTGAGCGACTCCAAGGCGCCTTCGAAAATCACCACGTTGTTACGCAGCACGCGAATCGGAAAGTTGCGCCGCACGAAGCCGTCGATGACCATGCAGCCGGCCACCGTGCCGAACTTGCTCGAGCGGAACACACTGCGTACCGCCGCGAGGCCGACGATCGACTCCTTGACCTCCGGCGACAACATGCCCGTGAGCACCGCGCGAATGTCGTCGATGGCCTCGTAGATGATGCTGTAGTACCGCACATCCACGCCATGATCCTTGATGGCCACCCGGGCCGCGGCATCGCCGCGCACGTTGAAGGCAATGATGCGAGCTTTGGAGGCGGCGGCCAGGGTGATATCGGATTCCGTCAACCCGCCGACACCGGAGGAGACGATGTTGACCGCCACCTCGCTGGTCGACAACGCATTCAAGGCATCGCGCAGCGCTTCCACGCTGCCCTGCACGTCCGCCTTGACCAACAGCTGTACCAAATCGGCCTTACTCTCGCCCATGGTCGAGAATACGTCCTGCATGTTGGCGCTTTTTTGCGCCAGTTTTACGTCGCGCGATTTCGATTGACGATGCATGGCGACTTCACGCGCCTTGCGCTCGCTCTCGACCACGAGCAATTCGTCGCCGGCGTTCGGCGCGCCGGACAGGCCTAAGACGACGACGGGAATGGATGGTCCGGCGGACTCGACCGGGTTACCGGCTTCGTCGAACAATGCACGAACGCGTCCGAATTCCTGGCCGATCAACAGCGGATCGCCGAGCTTGAGCGTTCCGCGCAGCACCAGAACGGTGGCCACGGCGCCCCGACCCTTTTCGAGACTGGACTCGATCACGTAGCCTGCGGCCAAGCCGGTGGCCGGTGCCGACAATTCGAGCACTTCGGCTTGCAGCAGCAGACTATCGAGCAGTTGGTCCACGCCCTGACCCGTACGCGCGGAAACCGGCACGAAAATATTCTCGCCGCCCCACTCTTCCGGAATCACGCCGTACTTGGTCAGTTCCTGCTTGACCTTTTCCGCATCGGCTTCCGGTTTGTCCATCTTGTTGAGCGCCACGACGATGGGCGTTTTCGCCGCCTGCGCATGTTGAATGGCCTCGACCGTCTGCGGCATGACGCCGTCGTCCGCGCCGACCACCAAAATGACGATATCGGTAACCTGCGCGCCGCGGGCGCGCATGGAACTGAATGCCGCATGACCCGGGGTATCGAGAAAAGTCACCATGCCCTTGGCGGTTTCGACGTGATACGCCCCAATGTGTTGCGTGATACCGCCCGCTTCCCCGGCAGCCACCTTGGTGCGACGAATGTAATCGAGCAGCGACGTCTTGCCGTGATCGACGTGACCCATCACGGTCACCACCGGCGGACGGGGCAATATCTCGAGCGACGAATCGGTCTCTCCCTGCAAGTCCTCCTCGATGACATTTTCCTTGCGCAGCACGGCCGTATGGCCCATCTCCTCGACCACCAGCACGGCCGTGTCCTGCTCGACCATCTGATTGATGGTCGCCATTACGCCCATGTTCATCATCACCTTGATGACTTCGGTGGCCTTCACCGCCATCTTCTGGGCCAGTTCGCCCACCGTCATCGCCTCGGGAATCGCCACTTCGCGTATCACGCGAGCGGTCGGCATTTCGAAGCCATGTTTGGTATCGGTGTCGTTTCCCATCGAGCGCCGGCGACCGTCCCGGGATTTCTTTTTCTTGTGTCGCGAGCTCACGTCGCCGACGATATGCAGCTCCTGACGACCGTAGCGGGTGGCCTTGTCGTCCACCACTTCGCGCACGGCTTTGCCGGGTTTGGCGGCAACGGCCTTGCGTTCCCGCTCGGCGACCTCGCGAGCCTGCACCTCGGCCGCCCGGCGCGCCTCCTCCTCCGCCGTGCGCTTGCGCACCTCCTCGTCGGTGCGACGCCTGCTTTCCTCTTCGACCCGCTCCTTGTCCATTCGCTCTTTTTCCAAGCGATCGCTCTCGGCACGCTCGAGGGCGGCTTTCGCCTGCTCCTCGGTCTCGCGCACCTTGTCGATTTCCTCCTGCTGAAGGCGTGCCTGATCCTCGAGAACTTCGCGCTTGACGTACGTTCGCTTGCTGCGCACTTCCACGTTGACCGTGCGGGCGCGGCCCTGCGGACTCGCCAATTTGAGTTCGGACTGCGACTTACGGCGCAGCGTGATCTTGCGCGGAGCCGCATCGGCGGGCTGATCGTCGCGGCCATGGCTGCGGCGCAGATGCGTCAACAGCTCATGCTTCGCGTCTTCGCTGATCATGTCCTCCGCACTATCGACACGAATGCCTGCTTGATCGAGCTGTTGCAGCAGCCGATCGACGGGGACCTTGAGCACCTCGGCGAATTGCGCGACGGTTACATCTGCCATACCTGACTCCTAAACCTTAGCTTCTTCCGCGAACCAATGTTTGCGGGCATCCATAATCAATTCAGCGGCCTTCTTTTCATCTACGCCGCCCATCTCGACCAGTTCGTCGACGGCGAGGTCCGCCAGATCTTCGCGGGTCTTCACCCCTTTGCGAGCCAGCGTCTTGCCCAATGCCGTTCCCGCCACTTCGATGAGATCCTCGGCCGGCTCGGCGCCGTCCATGGACTCCTCGCTCGCGATAGCCTGGGTCAACAGCACGTCGCGGGCGCGCGTACGCAATTCCTTGACGATTTCTTCATCGAACTCCTCGATGCCGTTCAACTCGCTGGCCGGCACGTAGGCGATCTCCTCGATCGTCGAGAAACCTTCCTGGACCAGGATGCTGGCCACGTCGGCATCGACATCCAGCTGTTTCATGAACGTCTCACGCAGCGCAGAGGATTCGGTTTCGCTCTTCGCCTCGGCCTGCGACTCGCTCATGACGTTCAATTCCCAGCCGGTCAGCTCGCTCGCGAGACGGATGTTCTGGCCGCCGCGACCGATAGCCTGGGACAACTTATCCTCGGACACGGCGATATCCATGGAGTGAGAATCTTCGTCGACCACGATGGAGGTGACCTCCGCCGGCGCCATGGCGTTGATCACGAATTGAGCGTTGTTGTCGTCGAACGGAATGATGTCCACCCGCTCGCCGGCAATCTCGTTGGATACCGCCTGCACGCGCGAACCGCGCATGCCGACGCACGCACCCACCGGATCGACGCGCGGATCGTTGCTGCGGACGGCTATCTTCGCTCGCACGCCGGCATCGCGCGCGGCCGCCAGGATGTTGATGAGCCCCTGTCCCACTTCGGGCACTTCGAGCTTGAACAGCTCGATCAAGAATTCGGGCGCCGTGCGCGAGAGAAACAACTGCGGACCGCGCGGCTCGGTGCGTACCTCTTTCAAGAAGGCTTTGATGCGATCTTGCGAGCGGACCGGCTCACGGGGAATCATCTCCTCGCGTGCAATGAAGCCTTCGGCATTCGCTCCTAGATCGACGTATACGCCGTTACGGTCGACGCGCTTGACGATGCCGCTGACGAGGGTCCCGGCGCGGTCCTTGTAGGCATCCACGACCTGGGCGCGTTCCGCTTCACGGACTTTTTGTACGATTACTTGCTTGGCGGTCTGGGCCAGAATTCTGCCGAACGGCACGGACTCCATGGCTTCCTCGACGAAGCCCGCGACTTCGACGTCTTTATCGATATCGCGCGCATCGTCCATGCGCAGCTCGCGCTCGGGGACTTCCAGCTCGGTCGAATCATCGGCGAAAACTTTCCAACGCCGGAACGTGTCGTAACCGCCGGTCTTGCGATTGATGGACACGCGCACGTCCCACTCTTCTCCATGTTTCTTGCGAGTGGCGGAGGCCAGCGCAGCTTCGAGCGCGTCGAAGATGATTTCCTTGTCGACACCCTTCTCGTTCGACACCGCGTCAACCGCCATCAAAATTTCTTTGTTCATTGCCCTTACAGACTCCTGGTCACTCCGGCCGTAATCTCGCCTTCTGGATTCGCTCGAGCGGCAGGCCATGAGGCTGCCCGTCGACGTCCACAACAATCGTGTCTTCGCTCATCGACTTCAATACCCCGACGAATCGCCGCCGCCCGTCGATGGGGAGCTTCAACTCGACGAACACGCGCTCGCCGATGAAACGCTCGAAATGTTCTCGCTTGCGCAAGATTCGATCGAAACCCGGCGAGGAGACTTCCAGCGTGTAATGACCCTTGATCGGATCTTCGATCTCGAGTAACTCGCTCACCGCGTGGCTCACCCGCGCGCAGTCATCGACGGTGATATTGCCGTCGACCGAGCCCGCGCGCCGATCGATGAAAATCCGCAACACGCCGCCTCGGCCCTGAGCAAATTCGATATCGACCAACTCATAATCCAACGCCTCGATCGGCGGCTCTAGCAAGCGCATCAAGACGTCACGCATTCTTCAACCCTAGCCGAACCCAACGGCATCGCAAACAAAAAAGGGGACCATCGGCCCCCTCTCTGCAACGAACTTTCAAACGGAAAACCGCATGCGAGCCCGCCGTCATCGGATCCAGCCCCCGCCGAGGGCCGCGATTATAGGCAAAGCCGACTTTCGCGTAAACCCTGATCGGAAGAATCTTCAAGGTCCACAAATGACCGGGGCCGCATCGCTGCGGCCCCGGTATTCACTCGATCCAAACAGCTGTTACCAGCGTTTCGGACCGCGCGATCCGCCACCACCACCGCCACCGCCGCCGCCGCC
>CAZZXZ010000183.1:0-4546 GCA_964658135.1 uncultured Acetobacteraceae bacterium
GAATCCGGCAGTAGCTCAAGAAACGATTGATCGCTGGGATATCGCTTAAGGCTTTTGCCCCTTCTTCCATGTTCACTCCCTGGTCATAAAAATAGCGCGCGAAACGCGTGTGCTGCGCACGTTTTATTACATAAGTCCCGGAATCGCAAGCGCTAACGACTATCGTCTATACCCAATACGAGCTGAAAGTCATGACCCGGGCGGTCAACCGCATGACCCAACGCAAGGGAATCGGCAGCTCCGTGGCGCCCAACGCACTGGCTTTCGCCCCATGCGACGCCTCGTCCTGGGTCATCTGGTCGACGACCGATTGACTGCGTCGATCGGCCGGCGCCAGGCGGTGCCGGTGGCTACGCAGATGTGTTTCCACCTGTTTCTCGGTTTCCGCGATGAAACCGAGGCTCGTCCGATCCCCCAAGGATCCGGCCAGCGCGCCGATAGCGAATGATCCTGCGTACCAAAGCGGATTCAGCACGCTGGTTCGACCGTTCAGCTCCTGGATCCTCCGTTCGCACCAGGCCAGATGGTCCATTTCTTCGGTTGCGGAATGCCGCATGGCCGTCGCTACCGCCGGATCGCGTGCGATCAGCGCCTGACCCTGATATAGGCCTTGAGCCGCCACTTCGCCGGAATGATTGACGCGCATGAGCCGAGCGGATTCGACGGCATCGCCCTCGTCGAGCACCAGATCCCCGCCCGGACTCGCCGGAAACGGTCGAGCCGAGTGTGCGGGCGCAGCTAACACCTTGATTGCCTTATCTATTTCACCAACAACCCGATCGAAGACGGTATAATTTCGCTGCATTATCCTTTCATTATAATATAGAAGGGTGAGGGCTCACATCGGACTGGTAACCCGCCCCGTGGTTCTGTACACTTCCGCGCCTTTCGTCAACGCTAAGAAGCAGCTGAGCATTTCCATGTACACCGTATTCACCAAGCCCGACGACGTACGAATCGATTGGTATCTTGTCGACGCCGCGGGCAAGACACTCGGCCGTCTCGCTTCCGAGATCGCGCATCGGTTGAAGGGCAAGCACAAGCCGAATTATGCGCCGCACCAGGATTTGGGCGATCATATCGTGGTCATCAACGCTGGTACGGTACACGTGACGGGTGCCAAGCTCACCGATAAGTTCTATCACCAGCACACCGGCTATGTCGGCAACTTGAAGAGCATCGCCCTCGGCAAGCTGTTGAAGGAGAATCCGGAACGTGCAATTGAATTTGCGGTGAAAGGAATGTTGCCCAAAGGTCCGTTGGGCCGCCGTATGTACAAGAAATTGCACGTGTTCGGCGGCAGCGAACATCCCCACCAAGCCCAGCAACCCAAAGCGCTTGAATTATAAGACTTTCTCAGGAAACATCAGCAATGGCATCAGCATCCGCCAGCAATTCCTTCTACGGCACCGGGCGTCGCAAGACCTCGAGTGCGCGTGTGTATCTCAGCCAGGGCACGGGCAAAGTGTCCATCAACGGCCGCAGTCTGGACGAATTTTTCGGTCGCGAGACCGGCCGCATGATCGTGCAGCAGCCGTTCGGCGCCGTCCAATTGGACGGTAAATTCGACGTCGATGCTCATGTCGAGGGCGGCGGAATCACCGGTCAGGCCGGGGCCATCCGCCACGGGATTACGCGTGCTTTGATGGCGTACGATGAAACCCTGCGTGCGCCGCTGCGAAAAGCGGGCTTCGTCACGCGCGACGCCCGAGAGGTCGAGCGCAAGAAGGTGGGTCGTCGCAAAGCCCGTCGCGGAACACAGTTCTCCAAACGCTAGTCGAGAAAGCATTCTCTGCCGGTACACGATCGAGCGGTTTTTGGGGGATCGTCTAGCGGTAGGACAACGGTCTCTGACACCGTTTACCTAGGTTCGAATCCTAGTCCCCCAGCCAACAAAGGGCCCACATCGTGGGCCCTTCTCTTAAGTAGCCGTTAAAGTGCACTCCTAGATGTCGGGCGACCATAAATCCGGTGGACGTGTCGCCCCGATTGCGCTCGCAGCGCTCGGAGTCGTGTTCGGCGACATCGGCACCAGTCCTCTATATGCGCTGTCGGCGTGTTTCACCGGACCTCACATAGCGGTCACACCCGATCACATCTTCGGAATCCTGTCGCTGATCTTCTGGTCGCTGGTACTCGTCATTTTGTTGAAGTACGTCAGCGTCGTTTTGAACGCCGACAACAAGGGTGAGGGCGGTGTCCTGGCGCTGACCGCATTGGTCATCAATACCGAGCGGGCCAGTCCGCGCCGCAGGATTTACGGGACGCTCGGAATTCTCGGTGCAGCGCTGTTCTTTGCGGACGGCGCCATCACTCCCGCCATTACGGTGTTGAGCGCGGTGGAGGGTCTCCAAGTGGCCTCACCGGCGGCGCAGATTCCGGTGCTGCCCATCGCCATGATGGTGCTGATCGGCTTTTTCATCATTCAGCGGTACGGGACCGGCTCGGTTGCGAGGGTATTCGGTCCCGTGATGCTGGGCTGGTTCGTGACTCTGGCCATCTTGGGCGTAAGCTGGATCGTGCGCGAACCCCAGGTGCTCTGGGCGCTCGACCCGACGCGTGGCTTGCGTATTTTCCTCGAGCACAAGGTCGGCGCATTGGCGGTGCTGGCCGGCGTTTTCCTGACCGTCACCGGCGGTGAAGCGCTGTATGCCGACATGGGTCATTTCGGCAAGACGCCGATTCGCGCTGCCTGGATCTTCGTCGTCATGCCGGCATTGGTGCTGAATTATTTCGGTCAGGGCGCGCTGCTCATTCAACATCCCGATGCGGTGAGCAACCCTTTCTATCTCATGGCGCCTGCCTGGTCGTTGTGGCCGATGATCGTCATCGCGACCGCCGCCTCGTTGATCGGTTCGCAGGCGGTGATCTCGGGCGTGTTTTCGGTGACCACCCAGGCCGTGAGCCTGGGCTTGCTGCCGCGATTGCGCGTCGAGCATTCATCGGCCGAACACGCCGGTCAGATCTACGTGCCGACGATGAATTGGATCTTGATGATCGCCGCGTTGTCTTTGGTGTTGGGCTTCGGCAGTTCGGCCGCACTGGCCGGTGCATACGGTTTGGCCGTGTCCGGCGCGATGACCATCGTCACTCCATTGACCTTGAGCCTCATCAAGTCGCGTACCGGTCGCGACAGCCGGGCGCTGCGCACGGGGCTGTCCCTCTTGTTCATCGTCGACATCGCGTTTCTGGCTGCGAATCTCACCAAGTTGGGCGATGGCGGCTGGTTGCCGTTGACCTCCGGACTCATCATCTATTGGCTGATGCAGACCTGGCAGAGCGGGCGGACATCCGTGATGGCCCGCCTCTTGCGCGAACAGAAGCCGGTCCGCGATTTCCTCGATGAGTTGAAACGCGATCCTCCCGTGCACGTGTCGGGCACCGCCATCTTCCTGGATCCCAAGGCCTCGGGCATCCCTCGGGCGCTTCTGAGCAACATCAAATTCAACCGCGTCATTCATGAACGGGTGGTATTGCTTACCGTGGTGACGCGCGAGCAACCGCGCATCGCGGATGCCAAGCGCTTGACCGTGACGCCGGTATGCGAAGGCATCGTCAGATTGGTGGCGCAGGTGGGTTTCATGGAAAAGCCGAACATCGTCGAGATTCTCCGCGATGCCGAAGCCTATGGCGTTCCCTACGAACCCGAACGAACCACTTTTTTCCTGAGTCGCGAGGAATTGCTGGCGGGCCAGCGCTCCGACCTGCCGCCGTTGCGGCGCAAGGCGTTCATGCAGATGGCGCGCAGTGCGCAGGTCATCGCGGATTACTACGGCCTCCCGCCGAGCCGCGTCGTCGAGATCGGCACGCGCCTGGAAATCTAGCCCGGGATCGTTCTCAGGGCGTCAGCGTCTGGACGACGTCGTCGCCCGCCACCAGCAGCACGTCGGCACGGCGATGCGCGAACAAGCCCACGGTGACGACACCCGCAATCTGATTGACGGCGGTTTCGAACGCCGGCGCTTCCGTCAGATGCAGATGATGGACGTCCAAAATCACGTTGCCGTTGTCGGTCACCACATTGCTGCGGAGCACGGGCTGACCGCCGAGCTTCACGAGCTGGCGGGCGACGTAGGAGCGCGCCATCGGAATCACTTCGACGGGCAGAGGATGGGAACCTAGAACGTCGACGAGCTTGCTGTCGTCGATGATGCAGATGAATTTCTTGGAGGCGGCGGCCACCACCTTCTCGCGGGTCAGGGCCGCACCGCCGCCCTTGATCAGCATTCCCGAGGGTGTCGCTTGATCGGCGCCGTCGATGTAGAGACTCAAATCGCCTTCCGAATTGAGATCCAGTTCCGGAATTCGCGCAATGCGTAACGCAGCGGCGGTTTGCGCGGAGCTGGAGATCGCGCCTTTGAGCTGGAATTTACGGTCTTTCAACACTTCGATGAGCTGATTCACCGTGGAGCCCGTGCCGATCCCGAGCACCATGCCTTCTTCGACGTAGAGCAGCGCGGCTTCGGCCGCCCGGCGTTTTTTAATCACCGATGAAGAAATTTTCCTACCCCTTAAAACAACTGTGCCCGCTTACGCGGGCACAGTT
>CAZZXZ010000184.1:0-4539 GCA_964658135.1 uncultured Acetobacteraceae bacterium
AGCCGCCGATGCCAAGCGCAGCGCCGACTTGCGCGCGAGACAGGAGCGGGAAGCGGAGTTGCGGCGTCAGATGGCCGACGAAGAACACGCGGATGCCGTCGAATCGGGGCCGCTGCGGGATCGGTACATTACTCTGCTGCGTAACAAAATCCAGGGTGCATGGATCAAGCCTGCCTCGGCACGCGTGGGAGTCGATTGTCAGGTTCAGGTCACTCAGGTGACGGGTGGCGAAGTGACTTCGGCTCGGGTCACCGACTGTAACGGCGACGCGGCGGTCCGCCAATCCATCGAGAATGCGGTGTATCGTGCCTCGCCGCTGCCGGACCCGCCGGATCCCGCCTTGTTCGAAAGAAATATCGTATTGAGGTTCAAGCCCGATGAATAGGCCGTTTGCCGTGTTGGCATTGATCGCGGGACTCATGGTCGGTTGTCCCCGCACGTGGGCCGCGCTGGTCGTCGAGGTCACGCACGGTCAAAATGATGCGATCCCCATCGCTGTCGTGCCGTTCAACTCGCCCACCGAGGCGGCGGGATCCTTCGACGTGGCGCAACTCGTCAGCGGCGACCTAGCGCGCAGCGCTCGTTTCAAGACCATGGACCGTAAGGACATGATCGATCAACCTCACGTGGGGGCGAGCGTACAATTCGACGATTGGCGACGTCTCAACAACGATTACATCGTGGTTGGGCAGTTGCAGACCCAAGATGCCGATCGCTACAACATCGTGTTCGAGCTTTACAACGTCCTCACGAAGGAACGCTTGTTGATTTATCAGATCAGCGCGAACAAGGCAGGACTGCGGCTGGCGAGCCATCAAGTCGCGGACATGGTGTACCAGAAGATTTTGGGCGTACGCGGCGCCTTCGCCACCCGTATCGCATACGTCGCCGTGCTCGGGCGTCTGCCTACGAGAAGTTACCGCTTGATCGTCGCCGATGCCGACGGGGAAAATCCCCGGGTGGTGATGCAATCGAACGAGCCGTTGATGTCGCCGGCGTGGTCCCCGGACGGCCAGAGTCTTGCCTACGTGTCGTTCGAGGATCGTCTTCCCTCGATTTACGTGCAGGTCTTGAAATCCGGCGAGAGACGTCGGGTGTCGGCGCGCGCGGGTGTCAATCAAGCCCCGGCATTCTCCCCGGACGGCAGCAAGCTCGCCCTCACGCTGTCGACACGCGACGGGAATTTGGACATCTACACGCTCGATCTCGCCACCCAGGCGTTGACCCGCATCACCGACGATCCGAGCATCGATACCGAAGCGCAGTGGTCCAAGGATGGCCAGAGCATCTACTTCACGTCCGATCGCGCCGGTGGTCCGCAGATCTATCGCGTCGGCGTGAAGCCCGGCGACAAACCGCGCCGGATCACGTTCCAGGGTGCCTACAACGCCCGTCCACGTGTGTCGCCTGACGAGTCCCAACTGACGTTCGTGACGCAGGAGGACGGCGCCTATCGCATTGCGACCATGGATCTGCGCGGACGCGGGGACGTTCAAGTGCTCACCAAAGGGCGCTTCGACGTCTCGCCGAGTTATGCCCCGAACGGCGCCGTGATCCTCTACGCGAGCCGCGATCGGGGACGCGGCGTACTCGCCATCGTGAGTTCCGACGGCCGCGTGCAAGAAAAATTGGTGTCGAGCGACGGTGAAGTACAGGAGCCCGCTTGGTCACCCTTCTGAAGCACTCGCAACCTCGACGAAGTACACTCGGCGACGTCCGTGTGCCTGATGTTTTACGAAGAAATGGATGGAGAAGACTATGAAACGAATTCTATCGGTTGCCTTGTTGATGGCGGGAGTTGCATTGCTGGCAGGGTGTCCCAAGAAGGCGACCACCGTCGAACCACCGACGGCGGGAAGCCAGGTGGGCGGGGCCTCGACGGCCGGAGCGGGGAACGGGGCATCGACCAACGGCACGCCGCTCGGAGGCGATGGCAGCACATCCGGCACGCGTGGACTCGGCGCGGACGGCACGGGCGCAGGCACCGGCCCGCAAGCGGGCAAGACGATTTATTTCGACTTCGACAAGTCGGAGATCAAACCGGAGTTTGCCGACGTCGTCACGTCCGCCGCGCAAAATCTGACCACGCATCCGAACCTCAAGCTCAAACTCGAGGGCAACACCGATGAGCGCGGGACGCGCGAGTACAACATCGGACTCGGCGAACGGCGCGCCCAGGCCGTGCGCCGTGCCTTGATGCTGCAAGGCGTCGCGGAGAGCCAACTCGCCACCGTGAGCTTCGGCGCCGAGCGTCCCGCGGCCGAGGGCGACGATGAGTCGGCGTGGAGCCAAAACCGGCGCGTGGAATTGGTGACGCAGCCGTGACAGAAAGGGTGTCGAGGTTGACGGCTGCTTGCCTCGCCGCATTGGCGCTGGCGGGCTGCGCGACGACGCCGCCCGACCAGGATCCCGTGCAGATCAAACTGAACGACATCGATGCGCGCTTGACCCGCATCGAGCGCGTGGTGGCCAACCAGAGCTTGCTCGACCTGTCGAACCAGGTCGAGGCGCTGCGCACGGACGTGCGCGCCGTCCACAACGATGTGGATCAACTGACTCACAATCTGGATGCGGCGCGCAAACAGCAGCATGATTTGTATGCGGATCTCGACCAGCGCATGAAGGCGCTCGAAGCGAAAGGCCCGGCGCCGGCATCGAGCCCGGGGGCGGCCCCCACGGCTCCGGCGGCGGTAATTCCGTCGGCCGGCGCACCGTCCGGCGACGTCGCCGACAAGGTCAGCTATCAGGCGGCTTTCGATTTACTGAGAAACAGCCAATACGATCGCGCCATTACCGCCTTCCAGAGCTTCCTCGCCACCTATTCCACCAGTCCTCTGGCCGACAATGCGCAGTACTGGCTCGGGGAGGCCTATTACGTCAATAGATCATACCCCGAATCGTTGGCGGCTTTTCAACGCGTGGTGACCAACTATCCGCAGGCCCGAAAGCTTCCCGACGCCTTGCTCAAGATGGGCTTTTGTTACTACGAGCTGCAGCAATTTTCGGCCGCGCGGGACGTGCTCACGCACGTGACCACGCAATTCGCCGATTCGTCGGCCGCGCACCTCGCGCAGCAACGTCTCGATAAGATGGCGAGCGAAAACCATTGAGCGGCGGGGTGGACAAACGCGAGCGGCTGCGCATCAACGAAATTTTTCATTCGTTGCAGGGTGAAGCGGATGCGGTGGGATTCCCGACCGTATTCGTCCGCTTGACGGGTTGTCCTTTGCGCTGTCGGTATTGCGATACCGCTTATGCGTTTCATGCCGGCGAGTGGGCCACCATCGACGCCATCGTCGAGCAGGTCGAAAGTCATCGCGCCCGACACGTCTGCGTCACCGGGGGTGAACCCTTGGCGCAACCCCACTGCGTGACGCTGTTGAGCCGCTTATGCGATGAGGGTTTCGAGGTGTCGCTGGAAACGAGCGGCGCCATGGACATCGAGCCGGTGGATGCCCGCGTGTCGCGAGTGATCGACGTGAAGACACCGGGTTCGAACGAGAGCGCACGAAACCGCCCCGAAAATCTCGCGCATCTGGGTGCGCGCGACCAATTGAAATTCGTGATCTGTTCGCGGGAGGACTTCGATTGGAGCAAGGCGTATCTCGAGGAGCATGATCTTGCGGCGCGGTGTCGAATCCTGTTTTCGCCGAGCTACGGTCAAGTCGCCCCGGCGGCATTGGCCGAATGGATCCTGGCGGAAAAACTGCCGGTGCGATTCCAATTGCAGCTGCACAAGATTTTGTGGGGGGACGTTCCCGGCAAATGAAAACCGCCGTCGTTTTGCTATCGGGCGGATTAGATTCCGCGACCACGTTGGCGGTGGCGAAGGCGCAGGGTTTCGAGACCTTGGCGTTGAGCGTGCATTATGGTCAGCGGCATGCGGCCGAGCTCGATGCGGCCGCGCGGGTTGCGGCGGCATTGGGCGCCCGCGAACACCGCGTGATGCGGGTCGACCTGGCGGGCATCGGAGGGTCTGCGCTGACCGACGTCGGGGTGCCCATTCCCGAGTCGCCGGGTGAGGGTATTCCGGTGACCTATGTGCCCGCGCGCAACACGCTGATGCTGTCGCTCGCGCTCGGTTGGGCCGAAGTTGCCGGCGCCACGGATATCTTCGTGGGCGTCAATGCCGTCGACTATTCGGGGTATCCGGACTGCCGACCCGCGTTCATCGATGCGTTCGAGCGGTTGGCGCGGCTCGCGACCAAGGCCGGCGTCGAAGGGGCGACGCTGCGCATTCGAGCTCCCTTGATCACGCAAACCAAGGCCGACATCATCCGGACCGGCCTCGAGCTGGGGATCGACTACGCCATGACGGTCTCGTGCTACCAGGCCGACGAGGCAGGTCGCGCGTGCGGCAAATGCGATGCGTGCCGCCTCCGCAGGGCGGGCTTCGATGCGGCCGGCGTGGCGGATCCGACCCGCTATCGTTGACGCGATGACCGTGAAGTACGCCGCAAGTTCGGCTAGAATGCGGCGCGGAGCGGGACGGTAGCTCAGCTGGTAGAGCAAGGCCCTTTTAAGGCTTTGGTCCTGGGT
>CAZZXZ010000185.1:0-4492 GCA_964658135.1 uncultured Acetobacteraceae bacterium
GGCGGCCGGCAGTTGGGTCAACAACGTCGGGAAGCGAGGCGCAGGCGCGGGCGCATGCCGGCGCCGTGCATTTTCATTACGCCGATCCGCTGGAATGGCGGCAGCAGTTCGTGTTGCGGCCCAACCCCGTCCGCGCCGTGCGGCTGACCCACGATTCGATGGCCCTCGTCGAGACCGTGGCCGCCACCGACCGCGTGCAATGGCTGGGCTGTCCGGCGGCGAAGACGCTGCGCAGCATCGCGCTGCTCGCCGGCGCAGCCGCGGCGAGACAGCGCCGGTTCTTCATGTACACGCTCGATCCGCTGCTCGCCGCGGCGGCGGTCCGGCTGGGGTTGTCCATCCGCGCCGGTTTGGTCATGGTGCTGCCGGTCGATAGCGGCCGGCTGGATTCGTGGACGCTCGCCGCACGACCGTGGCGCTTACAGTCCGGGGACCGTATGTGACGCCGCGATCCTGGCCAACCCGGCGTCGATCGCCGCCTTCACCTCGTCGTTCAACTGGCGCGGCTTTTTGTCCGCTGCGGCGATCGGTTCGCCGATCACCACCCGGATGACCCCGGGCTTTTTGACGATGCCGCGTTTCGGCCAGAACTCCCCGGCGTTGTGCGACAGCGGCGTGACGAGTTGACCCGTGGCCGTGGCGAGCAACGCGCCGCTGACGCCGTATTTCTTGGTCTCGCCGGGCGCGACACGCGTACCCTCCGGAAATATGACGATCCATATACCGGCGGCGAGCCGCTCCTTGCCTTGTTCGACCACCTGCTTGACGGCGCGGTGCCCGGCACCGCGATCGATGGCAATGGCGCGCAGCACCTTCAAGCCCCAGCCGACGAAGGGTATCCACAGCAGCTCGCGCTTCAACACCCAGCAATGCGGCGGAAAAATCACGAAGAGAGCGATGGTTTCCCAAGCGGACGCGTGATTGCTCATGACGATGTGCGCACCGGCGGGAATGCGCTCCCTGCCTTCGACGACGAAACTCAATCCGCAGAGGTGCTCCAACACCCAGAAGAGCCGCCCGGCCCACCAACGCGCCATCGCGAACTGGTAGCGGTAGGGCAGCCAAAAACAGATTCCCATGAAGCCGCCCACCAGGCAGGCCGACACGATCATATAGATCGTGAACACGAGCGAGCGTACAGCTTGCATCGCGGCTCAGCCCGGCAGCCGCGACAGATCCGCGACGCCGCCCAGTAATTCTTGAACGCCGGCCAGCAGCGCCAGCCGGTTCCTGCGCCGTTCGGGATTCTCGTCCATGACCATGACGCGCGCGAAGAAGTCGTCGACGCTGCCGCGCAGTCCGGTCAAGGCGCTCAATGCTTCGCCGTAACGCTGCTGCGCGATGGCGTGTTGCACCGGCTCGCGCAACTCGCCGAGAACACGATGCAGCATGATTTCGGCCGGCTCGACGAGGGCGGTGGCGACGGTGTCGGGAACGGCGGACGCGCCGGGCGCGCCCTTGCGCAGGATGTTTCCGATGCGTTTGTTGAGCGCCGTCAACACGCCGGCGTCCGGCAGCAACAAGAACTTCTCGAGCGCCTGCAGGCGCGCGTGCGCGTCGACCGGCGAGCGCGGGCGCACCGCGAGTACCGAGTCGATGGTTTCGGCGCTGCTGGCGCCGCGCTCCAGCAGCAACCCGCGGAGGCGCTCGTTGATGAATTCGTGGACTTCCTCGACGACGCCCGCCCGTTTGACCGGCTGCGTGGCTGCCGATGCCTCGAGCAGTACGAGCAAATCCAGATCGAGGTTGCCTTCGAGCAGAATCCGCAGCACACCGAGTGCGGCCCGCCGCAGACCGAAAGGATCCTTGGTGCCGGTCGGGCGCAGTTCGATGGCGAAGATGCCTACCAGCGTATCGAGCTTATCCGCCAATGCCAGCGCTTGGCCGATCGTCGAGGACGGCAGCGCATCGCCGGCAAAGCGCGGTCGGTAATGCTCTTCGATGGCCGCGGCGACGTCGGCCGACTCGCCCTGTGCCGCCGCATAGTAGCGCCCCATCGTGCCCTGTAGCTCGGGAAATTCCCCGACCAATGCCGTCATGAGATCCGCCTTCGCCAGGGCGGCGGCGCGCTCGACGTCGCTTCCGGCATGTAAAGCGGCTCCGATCCGGATCGCCAAAGTGCGAACTCGCTCGGTTTTCTCGGCATAAGTGCCCAAGCGGGTCTGAAAGGTAACGCTTCCCAGCTTGGCGGCATGCAGGTCCAAGCTGATGCTGAGATCTTGCGCGAAAAAGAAGGCGGCATCGCTCAAGCGCGGCCGCACCACGCGTTCGTTGCCCGCCCGCACGATGGCGGGGTCTCTGCTTTGGATGTTGCTCACCGTGACGAAGTCCCCGGTCAGCCGGCCATCGGCGCCTTGCACCGCGAAATAGCGCTGATGGTCCTGCACCGTGGCGATGATCACTTCGCGAGGCAGCTCCAGAAAGCGTGCTTCGAAACGCCCCGTGACCGCCACCGGCCATTCGACCAGGCCGGTAACCTCGTCGAGCAGGCGCTCCTCGATCAAGGCGTTACCGCCTGCTTCGACGGCCGCGGCCAGAACGGCCCTGCGGATCGTCTCGCGGCGCTTGCCGAAGTCGACGATCACCTTGGCGCCGCGCAATTGTTTCTCATAGTCTCGCGGTGATTTAACCGTCAGTGGCCGCGGCGCATGGAAGCGGTGACCCACCGTGATCCGGCCGGTCTTCAGACCCAAGACGTCGACGTCGATGATGTCCTCGCCGAACAATAGAACGGCACTGCGCACCGGTCTGACGAACTCCACCGTGCGTGCGCCCCAACGCATGCGTTTGGCGATGGGCAGCTCGGCGATGGCTCGATTGACGATGGCGCCGAGCACGCGCGCCGTGGCGGCGCCCGCTTCCACGCCGCGAAAAACCAGCCACGCGCCCTTGTCTGTCGTCAAACGCTCGAGGTCGGTCACCGAAACGCCGCAGCTCCTGGCAAACGCATTGGCCGCCTGGGTAGGTGCGCCCGCGGAATCGAACGAGTTGGCTACCGGCGGTCCGCGTCGTTCCAGTTGTCGATCCGACGCGTTCGCCGCGCAGTCCTCGATCAGCACCGCGAGCCGGCGCGGCGTTGCGAAACGACGGGCGGTACCGTGCGCGATGGCGGCCTCGTCCAGCCCTTTGACGATGCCGTCCTGTAAGGCCGCCGACAACACCGGCAACGTCCGCGGCGGCAGCTCTTCGGTGCCCAGTTCGAACAACACGTCGCGCACGCTCATCAGGCCACCCTCTGCGCGGCGTCCTTGAGCAAGGGAAAACCCAAGGCTTCGCGGCTGTCGCGGTACGCCTCAGCCACGCCGCGGGCAAGCGTGCGCACGCGCAAGATGAAGCGCTGCCGCTCGGTGACGGAGACCGCACGCCGCGCATCGAGCAGATTGAAGGAATGGGATGCCTTGACCATGTGTTCGTAGGCGGGCAGCACCAGCTTATCCCCGAGCAGCCGTCGGCAGGCAGCCTCGTGCATGTCGAATTGCGCGAGCAAGACCTGCGTATCGGCCTTCTCGAAGTTATAGGTTGATTGTTCGACTTCGTTTTGATGGAAGACGTCGCCATAGGTGATGGTGCCGAAGGGTCCGTCGCTCCAGACGATGTCGAAAATGCTTTCCTTCCCCTGGATGTACATGCCCAGTCGTTCGAGGCCGTACGTGATCTCGCCCATGACCGGTCTGCAGTCCAAGCCGCCGACCTGCTGAAAATAGGTGAACTGAGAAATCTCCATTCCGTTCAACCAGACTTCCCAGCCGAGACCCCACGCCCCCAACGTGGGCGACTCCCAGTTGTCTTCGACGAAGCGGATATCGTGGGTGAGCAGATCGAAGCCGAGCGCGCGCAGCGAGCCGAGATACATCTCTTGAAAATGATCGGGCGACGGTTTGATGCAGACCTGGAATTGATAATAGTGCTGGAGGCGAAACGGATTGTTGCCGTAGCGGCCGTCCGTGGGTCTGCGCGAGGGCTGTACGTAGGCGGCGCTCCACGGCTCCGGACCCACGGCGCGCAAGAAGGTCGCCGTATGAAAGGTTCCCGCACCCATCTCCATGTCGTAGGGCTGCAGGATGATGCAGCCCTGCGCCGACCAATATGTCTGCAGCGCGAAAATCAACTCTTGAAAGGTCCGAGGAGCCGCAGGAAGGGCTTTGACCATCGCTTACTCCGCACATAAATACCGGCCGCGAGTATAGCGACGCCGCGCCCGTATCGTCCGACCGTCCCGAGCGCCTGACGGACGAGCCAAGCGCCATGCTCTGTAATAGAGCGGGGGAGTCGTAAATGCGTCATTATGGTGCGCCGCCTCGAAGGGATTATATGCAAGTCACTGATCCGTATCGACGGCGACATGGCACATTTGCTGCATCGTTCCCAAGCCTGGGCCAGCCGGCCTCCACTCTTATTTTGCGAGGATCCCAATGACTCCCGCCGATGTTTTAAAGCTGATCAAAGACAAGGAAGTGAAGTTTGCGGATTTACGATTTACGGACACGATAGG
>CAZZXZ010000186.1:0-4359 GCA_964658135.1 uncultured Acetobacteraceae bacterium
CAAATACCGACGCCGCGAACACCGGCGCCCGTACGTCCGCGCCATCCGCACCACCGACGTCGGCAGCCGGCGCTTCCCAGAGCACCACGCTGGCGCCGCGCGCGACCGCGTCGGCGGCGAATTCGAGACCATGCGCGTGCCCACCGCGCAGGGCCAAGAAGAGGCTCCCCTCGCGCGCCGCGCGGCTGTCGAGCGTCAGGTCGCAGACTCGCGCGCTGGTCACCGGCACGCTCGCGATACCGTCCAGCAGCCACTCGAGCGACACCCCGTGCGGCAGCGTGCTCATGGCGTGTCGTTCACTTGCACCAGCGTCGCCGCCGGCACGTTTTGCAAGTCGTCCGGCGGTACGTCCATGAGACGCAACGCACCGGACATGACGCTCGAGAAGACGGGCGCGGCCACCATGCCGCCCTGATGCACTTCGCCGCTCGGCTCGTCGATCACGACCACGGTGGCGATTTTCGGATGCGACGCCGGCACGAGACCGGCGAACACCGCCATGTACTTGTCGGTGGAATAACCGCCCGCGAACGACTTCCATGCGGTACCGGTCTTGCCCGATACCCGGTAGCCGAGCACCGCGGCACGCGTTGCGGTACCGCCTTTCTCCACCACCTGCTCCATCAACTGCACGAGTTCGTGCGCCACCTTCGGATCGAGCACGCGCTCGCCGGGCACCGGACCCGTCACTCGTTCGAACGAGATCGGCCGCTTGATACCGCCGGCGCCGATGGTGGCATAGGCATGCGCCAGCTGCAGCGGCGTCACGGACAATCCGTAGCCATGCGAGAGGGTCGCGATGCCGACGGGACGCCAGTGCGAGTAATTCGACAGCATGCCGGCCGACTCGCCGGGAAACCCGCTGCCCGTGACCTGCCCCAGACCCAGACCGGTCAAGGTCTTGTAGATCTCTTCGGGTTGCAGCGAGAGCGCCACCTTCGCCGTCCCCACGTTGCTCGACTTGGCGAGGATGGTGGCCAGGTCGATGACGCCAAGATTGGTCTCGTCTTCTTCGGTGACGTTGCCGACCTTCATGAAGCCCGGCGACGTGTCGATCACGCTGTCCGGACGATACTGGCCCGACGCCAACGCCGCGGCCATGATGAACGGCTTGACGCTCGACCCCGGCTCGAAGATGTCGGTGGCGGCCCGATTACGATAAAACTCCGGCTGTAACTGTGCGCGATCGTTCGGGTTGTATGAGGGCTGGTTCACCATGGCCAACACCTCGCCGGTGTCGACGTCGAGGACGATGACCGAACCCGCCTGCGCGTGGTATTCCTGCATCGCCTCCTTCAGCTCCCGGTACGCGAGATACTGAATGCGCAGATCGATGCTGGTCACCAGGTCGCGGCCGGGGCGCGGTGCCCGGATACTTTCTATGTTCTCGACGAAGTGGCCGTACAAATCCTGGATGACCCGCTTCGAGCCGTCCTCGCCATTCAGCAGCTGATCGAAGCCGAGCTCCAACCCCTCCTGGCCTTGATCGTCGACGGTGGTGAAGCCGACCACGTGACCGGCCACTTCGCCGGCGGGATAGTAGCGCCGGTATTCACGCAACAGATTCAGGCCGGGAATGCCCAGGGCCTTGATGCGCGCCGCCTTGTCGGGCGGCATGTGCCGCACCAGGTACAAAAATTCGCGATCGAGATTGCTGGTGATGCGGCGCGCCAAAAACTGCGGATCTTGGTTCAACGCCTTCGCCAACTTCGGCAGCTGATCGATGTTTTCATTCAGCTCCCGCGGGTTCACCCACACGCTGTCGACCGGTGTGCTGATGGCCAGCGGCTCGCCCGCGCGATCGGTGATGGCGCCCCGATGCGCCGCGATCTTGACCACGCGCATCGAACGATCGTCGCCCTGCTTGGCGAGAAAACCATGGTCGAGCAGTTGCAGCTCCACCGCCCGCGCCGCCAAGCCCAGCGCACCCACGACCACCAAACCCAACACCGCCGCCGAGCGCCAACGATAGCTCCTGGCCTGCGCGTCGGTCTCGGTCGAGCGGGTGATGCCGGCGGTGCGCTTCAAGGCCGCACGATCCGGACGTCGCGGCTCTGCGGCAGGCTCATCTGCAGCTTGGCGTTCGCCGCCCGCTCGACGAACGCGTCTGCCGAATAAAAGCTCTGTTCGATTTGCAGACGACCCCACTCCATCTCGAGCGAGTCCCGCTCGGCGTTGAGTTTTTCCAGGTGCACGAACAAGTCGCGCGCCTTGTGGCGTGCGTAGATCACCTGGGCCGCGGAGCCGAGCACGGCCAGCCACAGCACGGGTAGGACGATGGGTGCGAGCAGGCGGATTTTCATGCCGCACGCTCGCTACTCACGCGTTCGGCCACGCGCAGGCGGGCGCTGCGGGCACGCGGATTGAGCGCGGTCTCCGCCTCATCGGCCTGGATGGCTTTGCCCACCAGCGTGAGTCGCGGCATGGCGTGCGCCGGCACGAACGGCAATCCTGCATACACCGGATCGGTCGACGCGTGCCGGCGCATGAACTGTTTGACGATGCGATCCTCGAGCGAGTGAAAGCTGATGACGGCCAGTCGCCCGTGCGGCGCCAGCCGCGCGAAAGCGGCATCGAGCGCAGCGTCGAGTTCGGCGAGTTCGCCGTTGACGTGGATGCGCAGCGCCTGAAAAACCCGCGTGGCGGGATGTTTGTGCCGGCGGCCGTCGGCGTCTTTGTTGCGTGCCACCCGCGCGATCATTTCCGCGAGCTGCAAGGTGCGCTCGAACGGCCGCGTGAGCCGATCCTTGACGATCGCCCGCGCGATGCGCGGCGCCAGACGCTCTTCGCCGAATTCGCGAAAAATCCGGATCAACTCGGCTTCCGATGCCGTGTTCACCACGTCGGCCGCGCTCGTCCCCACGCCCTTGGTCATGCGCATGTCGAGCGGCCCATCCTGCATGAAGCTGAAACCGCGCTCCGGGTCGTCAAGCTGCGGCGAGGACACGCCGAGATCGAAGAGGATGCCGTCGAATTTCAGACCCGGCTCCACTTCGTCGGCGCAGTCGGCGAGCGCGGAGAACGGCGCCAGAAACACGGCCACGCGCGGATCGGCAGCGAAGCGCGTTCGCGCCTGCTCGACAGCGACAGGATCGCGGTCAAGGCATACCAATCGACCGTCAGCCACGAGCTCTTCCAAGATGGCCCCTGCATGTCCGCCCCGCCCAAAAGTGGCATCCATGTAAACGCCACTCGTCCGTATGTTCAGCGCGGCCAGTACCTGAAATAGCAGTACCGGCGTGTGCCCTGTCGACCTCTCGCTCATCGAACCGCCGACTAAATCGAGAGGGTGTCGTAATCGACGGGAAGTTCACCGGGGATGGCCTTGCTGACGAGCCACTCGTCGCTCTGAGCCTTCCACCGCGCTTCATCCCACAATTCGAATCGCACTCCCTGTCCAAGCAACACGGCATCACGCGTGAGAAAAGCGAATTCACGCAAATTGGCGGGGAGTAAGATCCGTCCATGTCCATCCAGATCCAGCTCGGTCGCATTACCGACCATGAGCCGTTGCAATTGCCGCGCATGTGCATTCATCGTCGGCAAGCGCATGAGTTTTTGTTCGATCTCTTCCCAATCGTTGTAGGGATACAGAAGCAGGCACTGATCCTTGTCGACCGTAACCACCAATTTCCCACCGCAACGCGCTTCCAGCAGCTCGCGATAACGGGTGGGCATCACCATCCGCCCTTTCGCATCGAGAGTTAACTGATTGGAGCCCCTAAACATATCTGGATGAGCCAGGTGACCCACTCTCTCCCACTTTTTCCCACCAAGCACCACTATAGGGAGCGTGCCGTCGCACTGTCAACGTCTTAAGTTAAAAATCACTCGTCGCAACAGTGACTTAGGTCACGCTTTATCGAACCCAAATGAGCTAAGAATCCGACTTTGATTCGAATCAACCTGTTAGAACGTTTTTATGTCGGCGGAGGAATGAGTGCAGAGCCGAGCGCACGTGCAGAACGCGACGCGTCGACCATGCTCGCGCGCGACGATGGGCGCGTGGCCGATAGAAAGGAGTCGGCCGTTAAGCCGGGTTCTGTCGTGGGCAGTCATTCCTCTGGGATGCGCGTCGCCGCGCACCTCTAGCGACCTACCCGGAAGCCGGTGTGTGGGCCACACACTTCAGCCACAAGCGGCTTCTTGCTTCCCTATTTGGTCTTGCTTCAGGTGGGGTTTGCCGTGCCGTTGATGTTGCCACCCGCGCGGTGCGCTCTTACCGCACCATTTCACCCTTACCGGCCCCGCTTGCGCGGCGCTTAGGCGGTATCTTTCTGTTGCACTTTCCGTAGGCTCGCGCCTCCCAGGCGTTACCTGGCACCGTGCCCTATGAAGCCCGGACTTTCCTCCATGTGC
>CAZZXZ010000187.1:0-4356 GCA_964658135.1 uncultured Acetobacteraceae bacterium
CTTAGGATCTGGTGGGGTAACCCGTGCGAGTTCGAGTCTCGCCTTTCGCACCACCCTCGCTTACCAGCGGTTAAAACGTCAAATAAGGACCGATATGCAGGTTTCCGTCGAGAGCACCGGCACGCTAGAGCGCCGCATGCAGGTGCAAGTGCCCGCCGAGCGCGTGACACAAGAAATATCCGCGCGCTTGAAGCAGCTGAGCCGCACGGCGCGTTTGAATGGCTTCAGGCCGGGCAAGGCGCCACTGACGGTCATCCGTCAACAGTTCGGCCAACAGGTGCACCGTGAGGTCATCGGCGAGCTGATGCAGTCGAGCTTCTCGGAAGCGGTGACCGAACAGCAGCTGGCGCCGGCCGGTAATCCGCGCATCGAACCGCAGAGCGTCGATGAGGGTCAGGACCTGACCTACATTGCGACGTTCGAAGTGTTCCCTGAAGTCGCGTTGCAGCCCATCGACTCGTTGGACATCGAACGCACCACGGCCGACGTCACGGATGCCGATGTGGACGCGATGATCGAGCGGCTGCGCAAACAGCAGATGACCTTTACGCCGGTCGAGCGCGCAGCCCAGCGCGGCGACAAGGCGTCCGTAGATTTCGAAGGTTCCATCGACGGCGTGCCGTTCGCCGGCGGCAAGGGTGAGAACATCGCCATCGTTCTGGGCGACAACCGGATGTTGCCGCAGCTGGAGGAAGGGCTGATCGGTGTGGCGCCGGGGGAACATAAATCGGTGGACGTCGACTTTCCGGCCGACTATCGGGCCACCGAACTGGCCGGTAAGCGGGCGGTTTTCAAAGTCGAGGTCAAGACCGTGGAGGCGCCGTCGCTGCCCGAATTGGACGACGAATTCTGCACCTCGTTCGGCGTCACCGAGGGTGGCGTCGCCAAGCTGCGGGAGGATGTGGCGGCCAACATGCGGCGCGAACTCGAGCAGAACTTACGCAACCGCAACAAGAGCGTCGTCATGGAAAAGCTCTATCGAGCCAATCCCATCGAAGTGCCCAGTGCGCTGGTCGACGCCCAGATTCGCGACATGCAGGTCGAAGGCATGCGCCGTGCCGGTACCAAGGATCCTTCGCAAGCACCGCCGCGTGAACCGTTGGTCGAGCCGGCGCGGCGGCGCGTCGCTCTGGGGCTTTTGTTCAATGACATCATTCGGCGCGAGAACATCGTGGTCGACCCGGCCCGCTCCAACGCGCGGCTGGACGAGATGGTCGGCGCCTATGGCGATGCGGTGGCGATGAAGCGCGCCTATCTGCAGAACGCGGATGCCATGCGGCAGGTCGAAAGCCTGGCGCTCGAGGATCAGGTGGTGGACTGGGTCCTCGCGCATGCTAAGGTGCAGGACAAGGCCTCGACATTCAAAGAGTTGATGAACTTTGAGGCGTGATTCACGGTGCCCGACTTGAAATGGGCACCTACTGTCCTCACTACCTCATCAGCTGTAGATCGGTATTTTCACAAGGCGACACCCCATGACGACACGTGCACTCAACTTGGTCCCGATGGTGGTGGAACAGACCGCTCGTGGCGAGCGGGCCTACGATATCTATTCGCGGCTGCTCAAGGAGCGGTTGATATTCATCGTGGGTCCCGTGGAAGACTACATGGCGAATTTGATCGTCGCGCAGCTCCTGTTCCTCGAATCCGAGAACCCTGAAAAGGACGTCGCCATCTATATCAATTCGCCGGGCGGATCGGTCAGTGCGGGGCTCGCGATCTACGACACGATGCAATTCATCAAGCCGGACGTGAGCACGATTTGCGTCGGTCTGGCGGCCTCCATGGGCGCCGTGCTGTTGGCGGGTGGTGCGGCCGGCAAGCGATACTCGCTGCCAAACTCCAAGATCATGATCCACCAGCCGTCAGCCGGTTTCCAGGGTCAGGCTTCGGACATCGACATTCATGCGCGTGACGTAATGGAGACCAAGCAGCGGCTAAATGCCATCCTGGCGAAGCACACGGGACAGACCATCGAGCGCATCAAACAGGATAGCGACCGCGACAACTTCATGACGGCCGAGGGCGCCCGCGCCTACGGTTTGGTGGACTCCATGCTCGAGAAACGCGGCGAAGTGCCGGCCAAGGCTTGATGGGTCATAACGCAGCCAAGCCCGGCCACCGCGGGGTCGTCTACCCCGCCCGGTTTGCGGACGTCGACCCCTTACCTTGGCGTCAGGCCGTTTGGGTGCTATATAGTTGGAGTCGTAGCCAGGTTTCTGCCTGTCTCGGGACCCCGGTCAACTTGAGGACAGCATGAGCGAAGATTCGCGCGGCAAACACGATGACGGCAAATTGTTGTATTGCTCTTTCTGCGGAAAGAGTCAGCACGAAGTACGGAAGTTAATCGCCGGACCTTCCGTATTCGTCTGTGACGAGTGCGTGGAGCTGTGCAACGACATCATCCGGGAGGAGCTGGAGGAGCGCGCCGAGCGCACTCGCGACAAGCTGCCCAAACCCCAGGAAATCAAGAAGGTTTTGGACGAGTATGTGATCGGCCAGGAACGCGCCAAACGTGTCCTGTCGGTGGCTGTCTACAACCATTACAAGCGGCTACAAACTCGCGGCACCGACGGCGTGCGGTCGCGCGACGAGGTCGAGCTCGCCAAGAGCAACATCTTGTTGATCGGACCCACGGGTTCGGGCAAGACCTTGCTCGCCGAGACGTTGGCCCGGCTGTTGAACGTGCCGTTCACCATCGCCGATGCCACCACCCTGACCGAGGCCGGTTATGTGGGTGAAGACGTCGAGAACATCATCCAGAAGCTCTTGCAAAAGTGCGACTACGATGTGGAGAAGGCGCAGACCGGCATCGTCTACATCGACGAAATCGACAAGATTTCCCGCAAATCCGACAACCCGTCGATCACGCGCGACGTGTCCGGCGAGGGCGTCCAACAGGCGTTGCTGAAGCTGATCGAGGGCACGATCGCCTCGGTACCCCCGCAGGGCGGGCGCAAGCATCCGCAGCAGGAATTTCTGCAAGTGGACACGACCAATATCTTGTTCATTTGCGGCGGTGCGTTTGCCGGTCTCGAAAAGATCATCATGAACCGCACGCACAAGAGCGGCATCGGCTTCATGGCCGAGGTGCGGGAACAGAACGCACGGCCGCATGGCAACGATGTGTTCCACGACACAGAGCCCGAGGATCTCATCAAGTACGGTTTGATTCCGGAGTTCGTCGGCCGTCTGCCGGTGGTGGCGACGCTCGAGGAACTCGATGAGGATGCGTTGATCTCGATCCTGCTGCAGCCGAAGAACGCGCTGACCAAGCAGTATCGAAAGCTGTTCGACATGGAAGGCGTGGAACTCGATTTCCGTGAAGATGCGCTGCGTTCGGTGGCGCGCAAGGCGATGCAGCGCAAGACCGGTGCGCGGGGTCTGCGCACGATTCTCGAGAATGTGTTGCTCGACACCATGTACGACCTGCCCTCGCTGCGTAACGTGCAGAAAGTCGTGGTGGACGAGCAAGTGATCGAAGGTCAGAACAAGCCTTATATTGTCCATCGGACCGAGGAGACTCGGTTGGTGGCTCCGGTTGAGGAACAGCGGCGTCCGACGGGCTCGGATCATCTATGAGTGACATCCATACCCTTTGAAACGAGGGCTAGGCTTGAAACTCAGCGACGGCGGCCGCATGTTCTTCAGCTCAACTGCAGACCATGCTGAACCAGAAGGCTAGCCCCACGTGAGCGACGAACCGATTGTTGATGTTCCGACTGTTGTAGTCTCCACCCAGGCGGGCATGCCCGTGCTGCCGCTGCGCGATGTGGTGGTCTATCCCCACATGGTGATTCCACTGTTCGTGGGGCGCGAGAAATCCATCGTCGCGCTCGACCTGGCCATGAAGGCCGATAAGCGCATTTTATTGGTCGCGCAAAAACAGGCCGATGTGGACGATCCGAAGGGCGAGGATCTCTATCGTGTCGGCACCGTCGCGACCATCTTGCAATTGCTGAAGCTGCCGGACGGCACCGTCAAGGTGTTGGTCGAGGGCGTCGATCGCGCCAGCATCGACAAGTTGATCGAAGGCGAATTCTTTTCGGCGGAAGTCACCGCGCTGCCCGATCTCGAGCGCTATGAAGAGCGTGAGATGGACGTGCTCACCCGCTCGGTGATCACGCAGTTCGAGCAGTACGTGAAGCTCAACAAGAAGGTGCCCCCGGAGATCCTCACCTCGCTCGCCGGCATCGAACAGGCGGGGCGGTTGGCCGATACGGTCGCCGCGCACATGTCCCTTAAATTGTCCGAGAAGCAGAAAGTTCTCGAGATCCCCGACGTGCGCAAGCGGTTGGAGCACATGCTCGCCGTGATCGAGGGCGAGATGGACGTGCTGCAGATCGAGAAGCGCAT
>CAZZXZ010000188.1:0-4302 GCA_964658135.1 uncultured Acetobacteraceae bacterium
ATGCATTCGGCGGCGGCGGTCATGCACCCGCCGGCCATTTCGGCGGCGGGGGCGGCGGGGTCGGCCATTCATTCGCGGGCGGCTACGGCGGGAGCGCCGGCCACTTTTCCGGCGGCGTGGCTCATGGTTACGCCGGCGGTGCGGCACACGGGGTCGTCGCGGGCGGAGCGACACACGGGTACGGCGCGGGCTTTCACGGGTCAGCCTACGGCGGGGGCCGCGGCGGTTATGGCTATCCGGGCGGTGGTTACCGGCACGGGTATTCGACGGGGGCGTACTGGGGCGGGGGCTATTGGCGCGGCGGATTTTGGCCCCGCGCGTATTACGGCTTAGGCTATTCCTGGTTCCTGCCGATCTTGCCGCTGGCGTACGCCACGTACTGGTATGGCGGCACTCCTTACTATTATGCTAACGACGTTTATTACACGTGGAATCCCGACTACGACGGCTACACCGCCGCCGATCCACCGCCGGTGACGGAGGGCTCGGGCGGCGACGGATCGGCGCTTCCGCCCACCGATTTGGGCGCCGGCGCGTCGCCGCCGCCGGCCGACGCATATGCCGCTCCCGTTCAGCAGGGCGACACCAGCCAGGTGTTCATGTATCCGAAAAACGGTCAGACCCAGGAACAGCAGTCGACCGATAAGCAAGAATGCCAAAAGTGGGCTTCCGATCAGGTGGGCTTGGGCTCGAACGGTCCGGATTACCGACGCGCGCTGGTGGCGTGCGTCACGGGACGCGGTTACAGCGCGAATTGAGCCGTTACCGGCAACTTCAAGCGTCTACCAGCAACTCGACGTGCTATCGGTGCCGGTGCCGGCGGTCGAGGTGTTGGCGGTTTGTTTCCCCGTACTGTCGACGGTGAACAGCTGACATGCAGTGTCCTTGACCTGATTGCCAGTAGGTACCGCGATGACTTCCCATGATGGTGCCGCGGGGCCCAAGGCGTTGAACGCCGTGGCAGGCGTATAAACGGTCACCAGGTAGTAGCCGCTCCCGACCGAACAGTTCGACATGTACGCGGTTGATGTTCCGTACACTAGATTCGCCTGGACATTGGTGTAGGCATTGTTGGTGTTGAAATAACGCTCCTCGCGTCCAGCCAGATCGCGAAGAGCCGTTTTTGCATCGGTGCGGCGTGACTTGCGGATCTGCGAGGTATAGCTCGGCAGCGCAATGGCGACCAGTATGCTGACTACGAGCACCGCAATCATGAGTTCGATCATGTCTTGACCATGGTTATTTCCTGCGGTTACCGCACTCGACCCACGTGACACGTTTTGCGACGGTATTGCTGGGTAGTTGAATCGGGACGGCCTGACCGGGAGCCTGGCCCTGCGTGACGATGATATTCTGCGCGACCGTATAGGTCGTGCCCTCTTTGGTGTTGGCTATCGATACGGTACCGGTCTCATTGGTCGCGACCCCCACTGTCTGGGTGTTGACGTAGCCATTGAAAGCGCTCGAATAGCCGCCGGTGGTGGAGCCGCCACCACCGATGAACCTGCCGCCGGTGGTTGCCGATAATTCGTAGAGCACCCCGGTATCGCTGCTCGGCTGAGTACAGGACAGCAGCGAATAATTTGCCGCAATCGTTGAGTTCACGCTGATGCCTCCCTGGTACAACGCCGGGTTGGAAACGATCTGCTCGGTGAGGGTCGCTCCGACGCCATTGGTTGCGCCGAGTAAGCTTGCTCCAAGCGTCGGTGGTAAAACCGCGCATCGAGAGTGCGACGCAGGTCGCGGAAATTCCGCCGCTTCAGTGAAATGTCACTTGCACGCGCGTGCCGCTATCGGCGGCACCCGCACTTATCGTCACGGTGGCCTCGTGCAGACGCGCAATCTCATCGACGATGGCCAGCCCGAGTCCGCTGCCGTGCCCCGCGGAATTGGGCATGCGATAGAAGCGTTGGCGCACTCGCTGCCGCTCGGTTTCCGGTATGCCGACGCCCGTGTCCTCCACCGCCACGAACGCAGTCCCGCCCGTGAGACCCACGCTGATCGTGACATGCCCGTCAGCGGGCGTGTACTTCAAGGCGTTGTCCACCAAATTACTCAGTAGGTCGTCGAGCAGGGACGCATCGCCGAGAACGCTCACGGGCTGCAATTCCACCCCCAGGTCGATTCCCGAGCGCAACGCTCGATCGAAATGACGCGCGGCCAGGTCGGCCGCCGCGGTATCGAGTCGCACCGGCTTCTTCTTGGTGGCGACGTTGACGGCGGGATCGGCGCGTGCAAGCGCCAGCAACTGATTGGCCGAATGCGCGAGTTGTTTGATGCCTTCATCGAGCAGGGCCAGGCGCTGTCTGACCGGCTGGGCGGCCGGCTCGGCGATCAGCAATTCCAGCTGGGCCTGCATGCCGGTGATCGGTGTGCGCAATTGATGGGCGGTATTGGCGATGAACTGCTGCTGGGACTGTGCCGAGGAGCGCAACATGCCGAAGAGACGATTTAGCGTGACGACCACCGGCGCTATTTCTCGCGGTACGGTTGGTTCGACGATGGGGCGTAGATCGAGCGGCGAACGATCGGCGATATCGTCGCGCAGCCGCCTGACCGGGCGCAAACCTATGTAGATGCCGATCCACACCAAGACCAACGTGACATCCAATTGCACGAAATCCCAGAGCAGCGTGCTCATGAGGCCGAACCGCGCCGCCGGTTGATTGCTGCGCCGCAGGTCGGCGACCGTGATCATGACGGTGGCATCTTGCCCCTCGAAACGGGTGGTGAGCGTGCGCACGCTGCGATGGTCGAGCTCGGTCATCGCGACGACTTGAGCGCGGGAGTCGGGCATCTGTATTGCAGCCAGCCGCCCGTCGCCCAACAGGAGCCGGCCCCGCGCATCGCGCAGGGCAAACGCCATGGAATCCTGTGCCGGCAGCGGCTGACCATGGGCCTGGCCGGCATCGAGGGTGACACGATCGCCGTCGACCTGCAGATGCGCCATCACAGCGCTCGCCGCCTCTCTCAATCGCCGGTCGCTGTCGATGGCGTTGGGGGCTACCTCGTTGAGGTAATGCACGAGTGCGCCGCACAGTGCGAGCAGCATCAGAGGAATCGCCAGCCAGAACACCAACTGCCGGCTGATGGAGGGACTCACGCGGGCTTCGCTTCTTCCAAACGGTATCCCAATCCGCGCAGGGTGCGAATGATGGCGGCATCGCCGAGTTTGCCGCGCAGCCGCGAGACGTGAACTTCGACCGCGTTCGGGCTGACGTCGTGCTCCGGACCGGCGACGGCCTGTTGCACCCGGTCTTTGGCGACCACCTGGCCGGTATGACGCACCAGACATTCGAGCACCGACCATTCACGCGCGGTCAATGCCACGTCCGCCTCGTCGATGCTCAAGCGCCTGCCTTTCAAATCGACGTTCATGCGATTGAGCTTGATCCGTCCGTCGAGCGCTCCGCTCGAACGGCGCATCAAAGCCCGACAGCGGGCGGCAAGTTCGGCGGGGTCGAACGGCTTGCTCAAGAAGTCATCCGCGCCCAGATCGAGCGCCTTGACCTTGTCGTGCAGCGTACAACGAGCGGTCAGGATGAGCGTGGGCAACACGTGGCCCGCGTTACGCAAGCGGCGCACGAAGGTGAGCCCGTCGGCGCCGGGCAAACCGATATCGATGACGGCGAGCGCAAACTCTTCGTGGGCTAACGCGCTCTGCGCGGTTTCGGCGCTGGCGACCCGGTGCACGGCATAATTCGCCGCGGCGAGTCCGCGAGCGATGGCGTCCGCCACGATATCGTCATCTTCAACGACCAGCAGCCGCACGACGTTTCAATTGTGGGCGGACCCTCATGAATCGCCGACCGCTTTATCATCGGCCGGCTTCGCATCGTTACGGTATGCCGCGAACACGCTGCGCCGGGGCGGCACGAGTTTGCGCAATTTCGCCTCGAACGCTTTCGCGAAACTTTCGGTGAACGAATGCGGAAATCCGTCGGCGGGACGCTGCACCAGACCCGCGAACAGCTCCGCATAAAGATCCCAATACTTGCCTTTGTTCGGGTTACCGAACACGCCGCGCTTGTTGGTGCGCTCGAAGCGCTCCTCCAGTTCCTTGGGGTCCACCCGATGCAGAAAATCCTCGAATGCCGCACGCATCGCGATGTGGGTGGCCGTGTTCTGCGCCTTCAATTCGCGGAAGGTGTGACGAATCGCATCCACCGAACCGGAGCGTTTGGACGAGGTGCTCAACAAACGGACCAATGCCTCGTCCACCCCGCGCGCGAGGTTCAACGGCGATTCGGGGCCGTCGTCCGATACGGTCGCGATGCCGAAGCGGGCACGGAATTCGCTGCG
>CAZZXZ010000189.1:0-4165 GCA_964658135.1 uncultured Acetobacteraceae bacterium
AATACGTTGTGGATCATGGCCATCGCATTCTTACCGGCGGCCGGATCGCTCGCGTATGTCGTCGTGGAGATCCTACCCGGCCTGGTACGCGGCGGTGCCGCGCGCCGCACGACGGCCGGCGTGCGGCGCATCATCGATCCTAACCGGGATCTACGGCGCGCCGCCGCCGAGGTCGAGATTTCCGGCAACGCCGATGCGCGCCGTCGGCTCGGCGACGAATTGCGTGACCGCGGTCAGTTCGCCGAGGCCGCCGCCGTGTATCAAGGGGGCCTCAAGGGAGTGTTCGAACACGATCCGACGCTGCTGTTGGGCATGGCGCAAGCGCAATTCGCGGCGCGCGATTTCGCCGCCGCCCGCGCTACGCTGGAACGGCTCATCGCGCACAACCCGGACTTTAAATCCACCGAGGGGCACCTTCTGTACGCGCGCACGCTGGAGGCCGAAGATGCGCTCGACGAAGCCGAACACGAGTACGACGCGGTGGCGCCTGGCTATCCGGGTGCCGAGGCCCGTCTGCGGTATGGTCTGTTGCTCAAACGCCGCGGTAAGATCGATCAGGCTCGCGTAATTTTCAAGGACTTGCTCGATGGTGCGAAGCTCGGGCCCGCGCATTATCGCCGCGCCCAAGCCGAATGGTTGGAACAGGCACGCCGCGAGTTGAACTGACGAGCGTAAGTTGAAACGCCGCGTCCAGCACGGCGGGCGCTCGGTTTGGATGTCAACCGGCCAGCGTACCCTCGCTCACGATGACCGCCGTGCCGCCGATGTGGGCGGCGATCAAGCGATCGTCCACCACTTCCAATTTTACGCTGACTTCGCCGGGCCGTTGCATCTGCCAACCTTGGTGACCGACGAATCCCGTCGTGCCGGGAGTCAACAATCCGGCCTCCCATAAATACGATGCGAGCATCGAGTGAGCATTGCCGCTGACCGGATCTTCGGCGATGCCGATTGCAGGACAGAACATGCGCGATCGTGTGGACAGCGCCGCTGTTCCGCGATCCATGCCGCCGTCGACGCCATACTCGACGGAAAACACGAAAAAACCTTCGGTACCGAGTTCGTTGCCGAGCGCGATCAATTTGTCGACCTGCGGACTCAACTCATCGAGTGCCTTCGAATCCCCGACGGGTACCAGCAACCGGCTGCTGCCTTTGCGGGCGATGCGGGCCGGCAGGGTTTCGTGCAGACGTGCGCCCGACAGGCGCAAGGCCTCCGCCACACGTAGCGTGGTTTTCAGCGGTAATGGCGTCTGAAGTTCGGGCATGGTCTGACGAAACTCGATGACCGCATCCTCGGTACCGGCCCGTACGGCGTGCACCTCGATGATTCCGGTACCCGAGTGTTGCCGGCTGATGCCGAGTTTTCGGCGGCCGAGCGCCAACAGCACGGCATGCGCCGCAATGGTGGCGTGCCCGACGAACGGCGCTTCTTTGCGCGCGTTGAAAAATCGCAGCCGCAGGTCATGATCCGCGCCCGTGGCGCTACAAACGAAGGCGACCTCAGCGTGCGCGAATTCGCGGGCGATGTGTGCCAACGTGACGTCGTCCCGTCCGTCGGCATCGAGTACGACGGTGGCCGGGTTGCCGGCGAACCGGGTGCGAGTGAATGCGTCTACTTGAAATATGCGCAAAGAAATCCTCCGCCAGGTCGGGCCAGTTTTGCACGGCCGCGAGCATCAGGCTACACTTTGCGCACCCTGGGGTGGTCGCTAAACGAGACCTGAGATGTGGGTGGTCGATTCTTCGACGCATCTGCGAACCCGTTGAACCTGACCGGATAATGCCGGCGTAGGGAGCTGGTAATCGCATGGAACAGATCGTCGGCGCTTGGCGCTCCACGAGTGGAGTGGAAATGATGGCTGCCGTGTTGGCGGCTCTCTATGTGTTGCTGGCAATCAAGCAACACAGAATGTGTTGGGCGGCGTCTTTCGTCAGTTCGTGTCTGTATGTGTGGGTGTTATTCGGTACGCGCTTGTACATGGAGTCGACGCTCAATGTTTTCTACGCCGTCATGGCCCTGTATGGTTACCGGCAGTGGTCGCACGGGTCGGATGGTCATGCGCTCGGAGTGTCGCGTGGCTCATGGGTCAGCCATGGGCTCGGACTATCCGCCGTGCTCGGTCTGTCGTTGTTGAGCTCGATTTATTTGCGCCGCTTCACGCCGGCCGCCTGGCCGTTCGTGGATTCGATGATCACATGGTCCAGCGTCTTCGCGACGTTGTTGGTGGCCCGCAAAGTATTCGAAAACTGGCATTGGTGGTTCGTCATCGACGCGGTCAGCGTCTGCTTGTATTGGAACCGGGGTCTTTACCTCACCATGCTGCTATTCGGCCTTTACCTGGCGATGATCGTGGTCGGGATGCGCGAGTGGCGCCGTAGTTTGCCGCCACCGTGCGTCGCACAACTTGTTTGAAGATCGGTTCCTGCGCTGGGTGCCGGGCACGGGGCCGGTCGAGATTCAGCCGTTGGGATCGGGTCTCGTCAACGACGGTTGGCGGGTATCACGTGCCGGCCGACGTTATTTCCTGCGTGCGGCGTCATCCAATTCGCAGGTGCTAGGACTCGATCGCGGCTGGGAACTGCGGGTGCTCGCGGCGGCCGGCCAGGCCGGGGTCGCCCCGGTACTCGTGGCCGGTGATTCGGCGAGCGGAATCCTGGTCGCCGAATGGCGCGCAGGCCGTGCCTGGAGTTCCCACGAGACACGCCTCGAGGAGAACGTGCAGGCCATGGCAGGGTTGCTGCGGCGGGTCCATGCGCTGCCGATGGTCGAACCTAAGCGCACGATGAATCCCGCCGCGTGGCTCGCTCACTATGCCGAGGTGTTCGCCCGACGCGCCACCGCGATCCCGCCGCGTCTCGCCCGGCTCGGCTGCGTGGCGACGACCCAGCTCGATCGGCTGGCGGACTTGGGCCCGACCGGAACCGTGTTGTGCCATGGCGATCTACATACGCTGAATGTGTTGGTGGAAGATGGCGCACCTTCCGGCAATCGACTCGTGTTGCTCGATTGGGAATACGCTCACTATTCGGATCCCTTCTGGGACGTTGCCGGATGGGCCGTCAACAACGACTGGACGGCGCCCGCGCCCGACGCGTTACTCGCCCGCTATCTTGAGCGCCAGGGCACGGCCGCCGAGCGGCGACGCCTGGACCTCTTGATGTGGCTGTACGACTATGTCTGTCTGCTGTGGAGCGAACTGTACGGGAGTCTCTCCGATACGGACCCAGCCGATGCGGGGAGTCGCGCCGTCGCCGCGCGAGCAAATCTACTCGCCGATCGCCTGCATGGCGCCGCATCTGACGTGACGAGCCGTGCGTGACGGGGCCAGCTGCGCCGGACGGCGGGTAGTACCGCCGCCCAAGTTCCGGCACACTACGCGACCCACAGCGACCGGCCCGACCATGGGCCTTACTTAACGGAGACTTCAATGGCGCGGATGATTGTGATTGACCGTGACGGCAAGCAACACGAGGTCGATGCCAAAGCCGGCCTCAAGTTGATGGAGATCCTGCGCGAGTTGGATTACGGGGTCGCGGCCATTTGCGGCGGTCTTTGCTCGTGCGCCACCTGTCACGTGTACGTCGACGAAAGCTGGACCGGCCGCCTGCCGAAACCGCAAAGCGACGAGTTGGAACTCCTCAACGAGTTGTCCGATTACAAGGCGGCGACGTCCCGGTTGTCCTGCCAGGTCGATTTTACGGAGGCATTGAACGGCCTGAAGGTCACCATCGCTCCGGACACCTAGCCGCCGACGGTACGAACCTTGAAGGTGCCGGCCGGCCCCCACCCGGGCCGTACCGTGTGGGAGGTGCTCATTTTTTCTCGGTCTGCTTGCGCACCGCGTCTTGCGCCGCTGCGAGAGCCGCGGGGTCGCCCAAAAAGCGTCGGCTGACGGCCTGAATCCGGTCGTCCAGCTCGTATAAAATGGGAATGCCGGTGGGAATGTTGAATTCCAATATGTCTTTCTCGGACATTGAGTCGAGCATCTTGACCAGGGCGCGCAGCGAGTTGCCGTGCGCGACGACCAAGACGTTCTTATTGGCGCGCAATTCGGGCACGATGCGGTTTTCCCAGATAGGCAGAACGCGCGCCAGCGTGTCTTTCAATGATTCGGCCACCGGCAACTGGGTGGGATCGAGGTCCGCATAGCGCGGGTCGAAGC
>CAZZXZ010000190.1:0-4116 GCA_964658135.1 uncultured Acetobacteraceae bacterium
CTGCCGGGCAGCCGCCGCGGCGAGGTCGGCCGCCTCGCCGCGGATTTTGCGCATGCGGCCCGTTGGCTGGCGACGCAGCGGCCGTCTCTGGTCTTCATTGCGCCGATGGCGAGTGGCGCGACGCGGGCGATCTTCGCGGCGGCCCTCGAGCGCATCGCTCCGCAGGTTACCGTGCAGTTGTTGGAGGGCCGGGCGCACGCCGCTCTCATTGCCGCCGACGTGGTGCTGGTGACCTCGGGGACGGCGAGCCTGGAAGCGGCCCTGTGTAAACGCCCCATGGTGGTGGTCTACCGATTGGCGGCGCTGTCGGCCCGCTTGGTCAAGCATCTGAATCTGGTCAAATCCAAGTTTTTTGCGCAGCCAAATTTACTTGCGGATCGGCGTGTCGTCGGCGAATACTTTCAGGATCAGATCATTCCCGAGTCGATCGGAGCGGAGCTCTTGATGTGGCTAGACGATGACGTGCGACGCGAGGAGCTGGCCGCTCTGTTCCTGCGCATACACGAGAGTCTCAAACGGGACGCCAGCGCGCTGGCGGCGCAGGCCGTGGTGGACATCCTCGCATGAGTGGGCGAGCCGATGGTCTGCGGGGGCGAGCCGACGGAATGCGGGTCGCCGGCGTCGACGAAGCGGGCCGCGGGCCTCTGGCCGGTCCGGTGGTTGCCGCCGCGGTCATCCTGCAGCCGGGGCGACCCATCGTCGGCGTGGCCGATTCGAAGACGCTGAGCCCGGCCATGCGCGCTACGCTGAGTGCGATCATCAGGCGACGCGCATTGTGTTTCGGCATCGGCTGGGCGGATCCCGCTGAAATCGATTCGCTCAATATCCTGCAGGCGACGTTTCTGGCCATGCGGCGCGCCGTCTTGGCGATGTCGTGTCCGCCGCATCTGCTGCTGGTCGACGGCAATCGGCTGCCTCGCCTCGACGGTTTGGGCGGCGTGCTCGGTGCTCGCGCCATCATCGGCGGGGATGCCACGGAAGCCGCCATCGGCGCGGCATCCATACTGGCGAAAACTGCGCGCGATTATTATATGAATCAAATGCATGCGGTATATCCTCACTATGCTTTCTCGAGTCATAAGGGCTATGCAACCGTGTTGCATCGACGGCTGTTGAGGCAATTCGGTCCGTGTCCGTTGCATCGCCGCTCGTTCGCCCCGGTCGGTGGCGCCGCGTGAGCTCGTTCGTCCATCTGCGGTTGCATACCGAATACTCGTTGTCGGACGGTATCGTGCGCGTACCGGAACTCATGACGGCGGTGGCTGCGGCGGGAATGCCGGCGGTGGCGCTGACCGACCAAAGTAATTTGTTCGCGATGGTCAAGTTCTACAAGGAAGCATTGGCGGCCGGTATCAAGCCGCTGATCGGCGTCGATGCCTGGATCCGCGAGGGCGGCCGCGCAGCGCCTTCCCGCGTCGTGTTTCTGTGTCAGAACCTGGTCGGTTATCGACATCTCACCGAACTCGTCACGCGCTCGTTTTTGGAGGGCCAACAGCGCAGCGCCCCGATGTTGGAGCGGGATTGGCTGCAGCTGGACACGCTGCGCGGCTTGATCGTGCTGTCGGGCGGATCGGACGGAGATATCGGTCAGGCGCTCGCGCGCGGCAAGGACGACGAGGCAACCCGGTGTTTGTCGCGTTGGCGTGCCCTGTGCGGCGACCGGTTCTATCTCGAAGTGCAGCGCACGGGCCGCGCCGGCGAGGATGTGTATACCGAGGCTGCGTTGAATTTGGCCCAGGAACAAGGCGTGGCCGCGGTCGCGACCAACGACGTGCGATTCTTGGCGCGCTCGGAGTTCGACGCGCACGAGGCACGTGTCTGCATCCACGACGGCGCGCTATTGGCGGACAGCAGCCGGGCGCGGCGCTATTCCGAGGAGCAGTATTTGAAAACGCCGGCGGAAATGGCCGTGCTGTTCGCCGATGCGCCGGAGCTGCTGCAAAACACGGTGGAAGTGGCCAAGCGCTGTTCGCTGGAGATCAAACTCGGCGCCTCGATGCTGCCGGCCTACCCGGTGCCCGCGGGCAGCACCACGGCGGAGTTCCTGAGCGCGGAATCCGTCGTCGGTCTGGAGTCTCGTCTGCGGCAAGCCCGTGAGCTGCTCGGCGTAGTTCACGATGCGGCCGTCTACGAGGCGCGGCTCGCGCTCGAATTGCGGGTGATCTGCAGCATGGGATTCGCCGGCTATTTCCTCATCGTCGCCGACTTCATCCGCTGGGCGCGCGGCAACGGGGTGCCCGTGGGACCCGGCCGCGGCTCCGGCGCGGGCTCGCTGGTGGCCTTCGTGCTCGGCATCACCGACCTCGATCCCATCGAACACGACTTGTTGTTCGAGCGCTTCTTGAATCCCGAACGTGTCTCCATGCCGGATTTCGACGTCGACTTCTGCATGGACGGTCGCGATCGCGTGATCGATTACGTGGCCAACAAATACGGCCGCGAGCGCGTGTCGCAAATCATCACCTACGGCACCTTGGCCGCCAAGGCCGTGATCCGCGATGTCGGCCGCGTGCTCGGACACAACTACGGCTACGTCGATAAGATCGCGAAACTCATTCCATTCGAAATCGGCATCACGCTGGACAAGGCGCTCGCACAGGAGGAGGAGCTGCGACGCCTGTATGACGGCGACGGCGATGTGAAGGAGTTGATCGATCTCGCGCGCACGCTCGAGGGCCTGGCGCGCAACGCCGGCACGCACGCGGGCGGCGTGGTCATCGCGCCGTCCGTGCTCACCGACTTCACGCCGCTGTACTGCGAAGAGGGCAGCACCACGCCGGTCACGCAATTCGACAAGGACGACGTCGAAGCCGCGGGACTGGTCAAATTCGATTTCCTGGGGTTGCGGACGCTCACCATCATCGATTGGGCGGTGCGCGACATCAATGCCGAGCGCGAGCGGCTCGGCGAGCCGCCGCTGGTCATCAGCGCGCTGCCCATGGAGGATGCAGCCACGTACGCGCTGCTGAAGAGCACCCGCACCACCGCCGTCTTTCAGCTCGAGTCGCGCGGCATGAAGGATTTGATCCGCCGTCTGCAGCCCGACCGGTTCGGCGACATCGTGGCATTGGTCGCACTGTTCCGCCCCGGGCCTCTACAGTCGGGCATGGTGGATGATTTCATCGCGCGCAAGCACGACACCACCGGCGCGACGATCGATTACCTGCATCCCGACCTGAAGCCCGTGCTCGAGGCGACGTATGGGGTGATTTTGTATCAAGAACAGGTGATGCAGATCGCGCAGATACTGGCCGGCTACACCTTGGGGGGTGCCGACCTACTGCGCCGGGCCATGGGCAAGAAAAAAGCCGAAGAAATGGCCAGCCAGCGCTCCGTGTTCGTCAGCGGCGCGGTCGCCCGCGGCGTCCCCGAATCGCGCGCGACCATGATTTTCGATCTGATGGAAAAATTTGCGGGCTACGGTTTCAATAAGTCGCATTCGGCCGCCTATGCGTTGTTGTCGTATCAAACGGCGTGGCTGAAAGCGCACTATCCGGCGGCCTTCATGGCTGCCGCGTTGTCCTCCGACATGGATAAGACCGACAAGGTGGTCACCCTCATCGATGAATGCGCCAGCATGAAGCTCGACGTCGAACCCCCCGACGTGAACGAATCCGCGTTCGCCTTCCGGGTCGCCGGCCGTCACAGCATTCGCTACGGGATGGGCGCCATCAAAGGCGTCGGTGCGTCGGCGGTCGAGGCCATCATCGAGGAACGCACCGCCAACGGCCCCTATGCCAGCCTGCCCGAGCTATGCCGCCGGGTCGATCTGCAGCGCGTCAACCGTCGCGTGTTCGAGGCGTTGATCCGCTCCGGCAGTCTGGATCGGATCGGCGCCAATCGCGCCACCTTGACCAGTCAGCTCGATCGGGCCGTGCATCTAGGCGAACAAAATTCGCGCGCGGTCAGTGTGGGTCAGGTGGACTTGTTCGGCTTGAGCGCGGGCGAGGACGCTGCGATCGCCGAGTGGAGCGACGCACAGCGCCTGACGGGCGAACGCGAGACGCTCGGCCTGTTCCTGACCGGCCATCCAATCAGTCCTTACGAGCCCGATTTGAAGTCATTGGTCGGGGCGCGCTTGGTGGACGTGGGCGGCCCGCGTCCGGCGGCTGCCAA
>CAZZXZ010000191.1:0-3867 GCA_964658135.1 uncultured Acetobacteraceae bacterium
CGGGCACGCGCGCAAGCAGCTCGGCGGCCGGCCGCGTGCGCTCATCGGCGAAGGAGCCGCCCTCGGCGTGGTAGGTTCGTTGGTGGGCGTGGCCTTGGGCGTGGTGCTCGCCGCGGCCATGCTCAAAGTCCTCGCCGGCGATCTGGGCAACGGTCAGTTGCGCACGGTCGGCGCGTCGCTCGACGAAGCGATCCTTCCGCTCGCGGCATTTTTTCTGATGGGTACGGCGGTCGCGACCGTAGGCGCCTGGCTGCCGGCGCGGGGCGCCGCGCGGCAAGCTCCGGCCCGAGCGCTCAAGGGCGGCGATGCGGATTACGGCCAGGTCGCGACGACGAGCTGGTATTCGGGCGCCGCCTTGTTACTGGTCGGAGCGGCGCTCGCGCGACTGCCGCCAGTGGGCGGTTTGCCCGTGTTCGGCTATGTGGCGATCGGAGCACTATTGTTCGGCGCCGTGCTGTTGGTGCCGATCATCACCGTCAAGATTCTCAAATTTGCGCCGCGCAGCGAACGGGTGGTCTTCGATACCGCCATCGCTCAGCTGCGCGAAAACGTCGGTCTCTCGACCTTGAGTTTGGCTTCCATCATCGTCAGCTTCAGCCTGATGGTGGCGATGGCCATCATGGTCTACTCATTCCGAGTATCGTTCGAACATTGGCTGGGCAAGCTGTTGCCGGCGGATCTGCAAATTCGTGAACCTCTCAACAACGACACGGCCTATTGGTCGCCGACGGAGCAGGCCCGCCTTGCGGCAGTACCGGGCATCGCGCGCGTCGAGTTTCGCCGCACACGACAGGTGCTGCTCGACGCCGCGCGGCCCGCCGTGACCTTGATCGCGCGCGGCGCGAGCCCGGCCCAGACGGCCGCTGAACTGCCCCTCGAGCAAAGTATATCGCCCGAATCGGGCGCCCGGCGCCCGGCCTGGATCTCCGAAGCCCTGCAAGATCTCTACGGAGTGAAAATCGGTGCGACCATCACGCTGCCCTTGGACGGACGCGCCCAGGAATTCAAGATCGCCGGCGTGTGGCGCGATTACGCCCGTACATTCGGCGCCGTGGTCATCACGTTGCCCGATTACGTGGCATCCACGCAAGATCGCAACGCCACGGAGGGATCCATTTGGCTCGACACCGGGCGCGATGCCGCGGCCGTCGAAGCTGCGTTGCGCGCCGATTTCCCGCCGGGTGACGCCCCGGAGATCACGACCAGCACGGCATTGCGCGAGCGGTCGCTGCAGATTTTCGATCGCGCGTTCGCCATTACCTATGCCTTGGAAGCAATCGCCGTCATCATCGGTCTGACGGGCGTGAGCTTCGCCGCCAGTTCCACGGCACTGGCGCGCCGCTCGGAGTTCGGTATGTTGCGGCACATCGGCATGTTGCGCCGGCAGGTGATCGGCATCTTGGCGAGCGAGGGATTGCTCATGAGCGCGTTCGGTGTGCTGTATGGATTGACGCTCGGCGGCGTCATGAGCCTGGTATTGGTGTACGTCATCAACCGCCAGTCGTTCAATTGGAGCATCGATCTCGCCGTGCCGGCGTGGCAGCTCGCCGCACTCAGCATCGCGCTGATTGCCGCCGCGGCCTTGACCGCCATCTGGAGTGGCCGTGCCGCAACCAGTCAGGATGCCGTGCAGGCCGTCCGGGAAGACTGGTGAAGGACTTGCGGCTCCTGCGTCGGGTGCGGTGCGCCTGGATGGCTTTGGCTTGCATGGCCTCGTTCGGCCTGTCTGCGAGCCTGTCCGCGGCCGCACCCAGCCCCGCGCCCGGCAATGACGGGTTCGCGGCAGTAGCGTCCGGACGATCCATGACATTTCCGCGCGACTTCGGCAGTCATCCAGACTTTAGAACGGAGTGGTGGTACGTGACCGGCTGGTTGACCACGGCGGGCGGCGAGACGCTCGGCTTTCAGGTGACCTTCTTCCGCACCAAACCCGGCATCGCGACGGCGAATCCGAGCGCGTTTGCGGCACGTCAGCTGCTGATCGCGCACTGCGCCATCAGCGATCCGACCTTGGGCCGGCTCTGGCAGGATCAGCGCATTCGCCGTGCGGGTCTGGGACTTGCAGAAGCTGCGCAAAGCGATACCGACGTCTGGATCGACGATTGGTCTCTCAAACACGCGGCAGGCGCGTATCACGCCGCTATCGCGGCGGATGGCTTTGCATTGAATTTGCATCTCACGGACACCCAACCGGCTCTGCTCAACGGCATCGGCGGCGTCAGTCGTAAAGGTCCCGCTGCCAAGTCCGCAAGCTACTACTACAGCCTGCCGCACATGAGGGTCGCCGGCACCATTGCACGCGGCGACAAGCACGACCAGGTCACGGGCGAGGCCTGGTTCGATCACGAATGGTCCAGCGAATACCTCGATGCCGAGGCCACGGGCTGGGATTGGATGGGCATCAACCTCGCCGACGGGGCAGCCTTGATGGCGTTTCGTATTCGCGGCGCGGATGGCCGCAGTCGCTGGACCGGTGGCACGCTGCGCGAAGCTGACGGAACCGTCCGGGCCTTCGAACCCGCCGACGTCGACTGGCAGGCGACGCGGCGCTGGACCTCACCGCGCACGGGCATCCAATACCCCGTGCAATGGCGGGTACGTGCCGGCACGAAAATCTTCGACATCCGGCCGCTGCTCGATGACCAGGAGAACGACACCCGACTATCCACCGGAGCGATCTATTGGGAGGGTGCCGTCAACGTTTCCGAAGATGCTCGACCGGTGGGGCGGGGTTATCTGGAATTGACCGGCTATGGCGAACGATTGCGTTTGCGGTAGCCCAGAAGTTTCGATGACTCAGGAGTTTAGTGAAACTTGTAGAGCACGCTGAGAGTGGCCAGGTCGTCGTTGTAGGCGAAAGACGCTTGATTGGAATTGCGTGACTGATGATTATAAATCAAGTTGACGATCCAGTTATCCCGCGGGTTGTAACTAATGTTCGCCTGTTCGGTCACGACTTTCGCCGTCAGCGGACCGGTGGCCAGAACTTGGTTGCTTTGCGCGACGTAGTTCTGATTCTCGATGTAGTTCTGATTCTCCAAGGAAACCACGAGCGCCACTTTGAGTTTGTCGGTGGCGAACCAGACGGGCGACACGCTGGCGCCTTTCGCCACGAAATAATCCGACTCGGACACCAGATAGGCGTGTAGCTCGTGGTAGCCCGCCACGGACACCTGAGTTTTCTCCGTGGGCTGCCAATTGACGGTCACCCGCCAGGTCTCGCCGGAGAATTCACCGACGGAGGTATTGGGATAGGCGCGTTTCAAATAACCGATATTGGCGCCGATTTGCGTCTTGTCGCTGACCGAGTGATTCACTAACAAACGCAGCAAATTTTCATGATAGTTTGGACTGAAGAACACGCCGTTGAGCGAATAGATGTCGCCGGGTGGGAAGCCCCCATCGGTGTATCGATACTCGAACCCTAAGGTATCGTTCACGCCCGTGACGTATTGCACCCCGGTGACGCCGGCTTTGGTATGAAAGTTATCGAACGCGGCTTGTTTTGCGCTGTGCACAATATCGGTTTCGCTGACACCCGCATAAACGGCCCACTTGGGACCGAGCTGGTAACGCCCCGAGCCGTTGTACTGAACAGTATCGACGAGATCGCGCCCCAGATACCGAGTCTCGTCGAAACTGGCCAACGCGTGACTGTAATCGACACCTACCTGTCCCGAGAAATACGAACCCAACAGCCAGTTCCAGAGGAAGTTGCCATAACCCGAAAGATTGTTCAGAGCATCGTTGCGCGCAAAGCGGTTCTCATCAACATGGGCGTTCACATCGAACGTCTGCCGACCGATGCTGAACTGACCGTCGGCACCGACCGTCGACGTATTGATTCTATCGGCGCGGCTCGCATTC
>CAZZXZ010000192.1:0-3866 GCA_964658135.1 uncultured Acetobacteraceae bacterium
CCGTCTCATGTCGGTCTCGTGGATTCGGCTGCGACGACTGCCGCTGCCGTGGCGCGACAGTGGCGGCCGGCGTCCGACGGGGCGCGGACCGGCGCCGTGCGCTGGTTGGCAACCGACGGCGCGCAACGTTTCGCGCGGGTGGGCAGCATTTTCCTCGGCGCGCCGGTGGACGCCGACCAAGTCGAGATCATCGATCTATAGTGTGCGCGAGTCGACCATTTGACGCGCCGCCGCAGGGGCGAAATGTGAAGGAAACGCATACGCACCCGCCGCAGTTCGGTCAGCCTGATAGGGGTATGCCAACCGCTCCGCAGTTCCCGGGTAGCCGCACCGACTTCGCTGAATCCGGAGCCGATTTGTCGGCATACAACGTGCGCCTGACGCTCTTGGTCACGATCGTGGCGGTCGTCATATCCCTCTGCGGGGCTTGGTGGTACCAGCGCCTCGAAGCGCAACAGCCCGGTTGGGCCGCCGATGCGGTGCTGACGTCGAGCCGGCAACGTCTGTTGGCGCAGCGGCTGGTCAGCGACGTGCGACTGCTGCTGAACCACCCTGCCCCGGAAGCCGAGGTGCGCAACGAACTCGCCGAAATGCTGACCGATCTGCGCGCCTCGCTCGGCCGACTCGAAGCGGGCGACGGCGGCGCCTGGACCCACCTCACCGAGAATCCCGACGTGCAGGCGCAGCTGCGCGCCGCGGAGCCTGAGTTGGCGCGCCTCGAGGGTCTCGCAGCGTTGGCGTTGGCCGGGTCGGCTGCGCTGCCCGAAGACCGGGTCACCATCGACGACAAGGTGAACTTCGATGCGCGACTCGCCGCGGCCGAACGCGATTGGATGAGCCGTATGAACCGGGTGACGTCGATGCTGGCAGAAGCGCGCCAGCATCACGACGAGCACCTGGCGACGCTGCCGTTCAAATGCTCGCTGATCTTCGTGATGCTGAGCTTCGCGGCGGCGCTGGGCGTGTTTCGCTCGATGCTCGCCCGTCTGCGCGGCACGGCCCTGCAGCTCAAACGGGAACGCGCGGCGGGCGCCCGGCTCGCCGAGATCACCCGCCGTACGAGTAATGGCATCATTCTCCTCGACCTCGATAACAAGATCGAATGGGTGAACGCGGGGTTTTCGGCGATGAGCGGCTATGAGCTGAGCGAGGTGCTGGGCCAGTCCCCGAACGATCTGACCCTCGGACCCGAGTCGAACATCGCACAGCGCGAAGCGATCGCGGCGGCAATTTGGCGCGGCGAGCACGTCACCGCGGAGATCGTCAAATACCGCAAGGACGGCAAAAAATACGTCGTGCAGGCTCTGATCGCCCCCATACAGGACGACCAGGGAAACACCAGCGGTTACAGCTGGATCGATACCGACGTGACGGCCATCCGTGAAAGCGAATACGCAATGCAACTCCAACGCAAGCTTCTGGAAAATGCGGTGACGGTCGCCAACCTTGGGTTCGCCGATGCGAATCTGCTCGACGGCAGCGTGGGCATGAACGCGCGCACGCGCGACCTGTTCGGTCTGGAACAGGGCGATCTGGCGTTGACCATCGAGCAGGTCGAAGCGCTCGTCCACCCGGAAGATATCCTGGAAATGCGCGAGCAGGGCAGGCGCGTGATGGCCAACGAATCGCCGAGCCTGCGCGCGACGGTGCGCATGCGGCACGGCGACGGACATTATATGTACATCGACCGCTGGATCAACGTGTTGGCGCGGGACGCGCGCGGTACGCCCACGCGTGCGATGGCCACCTACATGGACATCTCGGAATTGGTGGAGGCGCGCACGCGGGCCGAGGCGGCGACGGTCGCAAAAAGCGAATTCTTGGCGAACATGAGCCACGAAATCCGTACCCCGATGAATGCGGTGATCGGCGTCACGGAGCTGCTCCTCGACACGCCGCTCAACGGCGAACAGCAAAAATACGTGAAGATCGTGCGCAACAGCGGCGAGCTTCTGTTGAATCTCATCAACGACATTCTCGATTTCTCGAAGATCGAAGCCGGCAAAATGCAGTTGGAGTCGCTGGAATTCAACCTGCGTGCGACCATCGAGGACAGCGCCGACATCTTGGCGGTCGCCGCCGGCACCAAGCATCTGGAGCTCGTGGCGCTGATCGATCCGGCGGTCCCGCAGATCGTGCGCGGCGATGCGGGACGCCTCCGGCAAGTGCTGCTGAATCTCGGCTCGAATGCCATCAAATTCACCGAGCGCGGCGCGGTCACCTTGAACGTCACGGCGGTGGAACGCATTGTTGGACGCTCGGTGCTGCGCTTCTCCGTCATCGATACCGGCATCGGCATCGCGCAAGACAAGATCGGCAGCCTGTTCAAGGCGTTTTCCCAGATCGACGGCTCGACCAGGCGAAAATACGGCGGCACCGGTCTCGGGCTGTCCATATCGCAACAACTGGTCGGCATGATGGGGGGACTCATCAATGTGGACAGCGTGGTGAACGAAGGCACTACGTTCGATTTTACCGTGATCCTCGAGGACGGCGCGCCGGCTGCCCTCGCCCCGCCTGCGCCGGATCTTCATGGCGTCAACGTGCTGGTCGTCGATGACTATCCCGTGAGCCGCCGGGCGCTGACACGACTGTTGACGCACTGGGGCTGCCGCGTCGCCGACGCACCGGCCGGCGAGCACGCGTTGGCCATGCTGAGCGAAGCGAAGCGGGCTGGACATCCGTTCCTCGGCGTCATCATCGATATGGAAATGCCCGGCATGGACGGCGAACAACTGGCGGACGAGATCCGTAAATCGTCCGAGTTGTGCGCGACGGCGCTGGTCGGTTTGCGGTCCATCACGGCGCAGAGCACCGCCAAGCGGCACTCCGATTCGTTCGCCGTCACCATCGATAAACCGGTTCATGAAGCGCATCTGCTCGATGGCCTGATGTTGGCGCTGGCCGCGGATTCCTCGAGCCGGGTAGCGTCGGTAAACGTCTTGTCGGCGACGGCCGAACCGAGCAGTGCGACGATCGCCCGGCTGAGACCGAACCTAACCATATTAAGAGTCTTGGTGGCCGAAGATAATCCGGTCAATCAGCTGGTGGCGCGCAAATTATTGGCAAAGATCGGGATCGACGCGCAGATCGCGGCGAATGGCGAGGAGGCGATCGATGCGCTGCGCAACGATCACTTCGATCTGGTGTTCATGGATTGCCAGATGCCGGTGATGGATGGTTTCGAAGCGAGCCGCCACATTCGCGACCGGGCGAGCGGGGTGCTCAATCCTCTGATCCCCATCGTGGCCATGACGGCCAATGCCATGCAAGGCGATCGCGAACGCTGCCTCGATGCGGGCATGTCGGACTATCTATCCAAACCGGTCAGTGCGGCAGACCTGTCGGCCATGGTCATGAAGTGGACCGAACAGCATCGTGAAGAGCTTGCGCCGGAGCTCATCAATCGGCGTGCGTGAAGGGTAGCCGGGCCGCGGGTCTTTGAAGGTACACTCGGCGCATCCAACCGGAGGCCGCTATGTTCGTCTTGCAGATTAACGGGGAGGCGCGCGCGGTTGACGTGCCCGCCGACATGCCTCTGCTCTGGGTATTGCGCGACGTCATCGGTCTCATGGGGACCAAATACGGCTGCGGCATCGCCCAGTGCGGCGCCTGTACGGTGCACCTGGATGGCCGGGCAGTCCGCTCCTGTGTCTTGCCCGTGGCCACGGTCGGCGCGCAGGCGGTCACCACCATCGAGGCGGTGGGAAAGACCTCGATCGGCCGGCAAGTTCAGGCCGCCTGGCTGGATGTGGATGTGGTGCAATGCGGTTATTGCCAGTCCGGGCAGATCATGTCGGCGGCCGCCTTGCTCGCTCATACGCCGCAGCCCACCGATGCCGACATCGATGTAGCCATGTCCGGCA
>CAZZXZ010000193.1:0-3821 GCA_964658135.1 uncultured Acetobacteraceae bacterium
AAGCCGTGTCGATGGCGGGAGCCCATTCATGAGCATTCTGGTCAACACGAAAACCAAGATCATCTGTCAGGGTTTCACCGGCAAGCAGGGTAGCTTCCATTCGGAACAATGCATTGCCTACGGCACGCAGGTGGTCGGCGGAGTGACGCCGGGGCGTGGCGGTCAGCAGCATCTGGGGCTGCCCGTGTTCGATACCGCCAAGGAAGCGGTGGCGCAAACCGGTGCCACGGTGAGCATGATCTACGTGCCGGCACCGTTCGCTGCGGATGCGATTCTGGAAGCGGCGGATGCGGGGTGCGAGCTCATCGTGTGCATCACCGAGGGTATTCCGGTGAACGACATGGTGCGCGTGAAGGCCACCCTCGCCACGTACAAGACGCGGCTCATCGGACCGAATTGCCCGGGCATCATCACGCCGGGCGAGTGCAAGATCGGCATCATGCCGGGCTTCATCCATAAGAAGGGCCGCATCGGCATCGTCTCGCGCTCGGGCACGCTGACGTACGAGGCAGTGTTCCAGACCACCAACATCGGCTTGGGGCAGAGCACCTGCGTCGGCATCGGCGGCGATCCGGTGCGCGGCATGAATTTCATCGACGTCTTGGAGCTGTTCGAACAGGATCCGCAGACCGAAGGTATCGTCATGGTCGGCGAGATCGGCGGCAGCGACGAGGAAGCGGCGGCGGCCTACATCAAGAAGAACGTCAGCAAGCCGGTGGTGGCCTATATCGCCGGCATCGCGGCGCCGCCGGGCAAGCGCATGGGCCATGCGGGCGCCATCGTCGCCGGCGGCAAGGGCACGGCGGCGGCCAAGTTCGAAGCACTCGAGGCGGCCGGCATCACGACGGTGCGCTCGCCGGCGGATCTCGGCACGGCCATCGCGAAGCGGTTGAAAGGCAAACGTCCGGCCAAGGCCAAGGCCAAGGCAAAAAGCAAGACGGCGCCGATGAAGAGCGTTAAAAAATCCGTCAAGAAAAAAGTCGCGAAGGCCGTCAAGAAGCCCTTGAAAAAGCCGCCGCGCCGCAAGAAATAGGAGCAGCGCTTGACCACCCCCCGGCAGCTGCGTTGCGTCATGGCGCAGCTGAATTTGGTCGTCGGCGACGTCGACGGCAACACCTCGCGCATCGTGACGGCGGCGCACGAGGCGCGGGATCGGTGGCGCGCGGAGGTGGTGTTGCTGCCCGAGCTCGCGGTGTCGGGTTATCCGCCCGAGGACCTGTTGTTCCACTCGGGGATGCGTACGCAGGTGGCGAGTTCGATCGAGCGCCTACGTAGCGAGGTGCACGGGATCACGTTGATCGCGGGTTACCCTGAGTACGACGGCACGCGCATCTTCAACTCCGCCATCGTGATTCGCGACGGCGCGGTGCTCGCGAATCATCGTAAAGCCTGCCTGCCCAACTACCGAGTATTCGACGAGAAGCGTTACTTCACGCCGGGTACCGAGCCCACGGTAGTGGACATCGGCGGCGTCAAGGTGGGGGTGTTGGTCTGCGAGGACGTGTGGGAACCGCAGCCTGCCGCCGCATCGCGTGCGGCCGGGGCGGCCGTGTTGTTGGTCATCAATGCCTCGCCGTACGAGATGGATAAACAAGCGCAGCGCGAACAGCAGATCGTGCGTGCGCGCATCGTTGAGACCGGCATCCCGCTGGTATTCCTCAATCTGCTCGGCGGCCAGGACGAGCTGGTGTTCGACGGCAATTCCTTCGTCATGGATGCCCGGGGCGTGGTGACGCAGCGGGCTCCCGCGTTTACCGAAGGGCTGTACGTGGTCGACTTGGCGGTGGATACCGCGGGGCAGGTCACGCCCGTGCCGGGCGAACTCGTGCCGCTGCAAAGCGCCGACGCCAGCGTGTACGGCGCGCTGGTGCAGGGGACGCGCGACTATGTGGACAAGCATCGCTTCCCGGGCGTAGTCCTCGGCTTGTCGGGCGGCGTCGATTCGGCGTTGACATTATGTATTGCGGTGGACGCCCTTGGCGCGGATCGCGTGCATTCGGTGGCGATGCCGTCGCGTTACACCTCGCAGATGAGCAAGGACGACGCCGCGGAGCAGGCGGCGTGGCTGGGCGTCGAACACAGCGAAATCTCCATCGAAGGCATGTTCGAGGCCACCCTGGCGGCCTTGCAGAGCGAGTTCGCCGGCCGGCCGGTCGACACCGCGGAGGAGAACATTCAGTCGCGCTGCCGCGGCGTGCTGCTGATGGGCATATCGAACAAGACCGGCCGCATGTTGCTCACCACCGGCAACAAGAGCGAGATGTCGGTGGGCTATGCCACGCTGTACGGCGACATGGCCGGCGGTTTCGCGCCCATCAAGGATTGCAGCAAGCTGCTGGTGTACCGGTTGTGCGCCTGGCGCAATGCGCAGTCGGCGGTGATTCCGGCGCGCGTCATCGAACGGCCGCCGTCGGCGGAGCTACGTCACGAACAGAAAGACACCGACAGCCTGCCGCCGTACGATGTGCTCGACCCCATTCTCGAGGCGTTCATCGAGGAGGATTTGTCGGTTGATCAAATTTCGGCGCGCGGTTTCGACCGGGAAACGGTGGGGCGGATTCTGGCCTTGGTGAAGCGCAACGAATACAAGCGCCGTCAAGCGCCGCCCGGCATCCGCGTGAGTGGCCGCGCTTTTGGCCGTGATTGGCGCTATCCCATCACCAGCGGCTACAAGTCGCGCTGACGGGGCTACCGCACCGGCGGTACACACCCGCCACCCCACCGAGCTACAGCCAGCGGCGCCACCAGCTCTTCTTTTCCGTGATGTCCTTGCTACTGCCGGGGTAGTTGGCGACGTAGACACGCTCCGCATTGGTGGCGAGATCGAGCATGCCGAGCTGCCGATAGGCGTCCACCAACACCTTCAGCGACCCTTGCACCGCGGGCGCGCCGTCGTAATTCTCGACGCAATAACGGGCGCGGCCGATGGCGCCTACGAAGGCGCCGCGGCGCATGTAATAGAGCGCGACGTGCAGTTCGAAGTCGGCCAGCCGATTGCGTAGAAAGACCATGCGCTGGCGGGCATCGCCCACGTACTCACTGTGCGGGTACTTCTTGATGAGGTCGTCGAAGGCTTCGAAGGACTTGCGCGCATTGATGGGCGGCCGCTGCGATAAATCGACGTTGAAATAGCGCTCCAGAAAATTGGCCTGGCGTTCGAAATACACCAGGCCCTTCATGTAATAGGCGTAGTCAACCCGCGGATTGGTGGGATTCTCGCGTATGAAGGTATCGGCGGCATCGATGGCGGGATCGACCTGCCGGCTCTTGTAGTACACGTAGATCAGGTCGAGCGCGGCCTGCCGGGCGGGCTCGCTGAACGGAAAACGGGATTGCAGGGCTTCGAGCTGCTTGATGGCCTCGCCGTAACTGGAACCGCGGATGGCCTTCTGAGCGCGTGCGTAGATGACTTCGGGGCCGGATTTGGCTTCGTCTTCGCGGTGGGTTCGGCACCCGGTGGCAAGCAGCGCCATGCCGACGGTCAGCAGCAAAATCCGGCTAGGATGGACAAGATCACGCAGTCTCAATGGCGATTCCTTACAATGGGGGTTCCGATCGACGGGCGATTATACCCGATGCCCCGGAGCTAGCTTCGAGTACCCCTATGAGCGCAGAGTTCCAACTCATCGATGTCGAAATTCCCGCGGAGCTGTCCGGCCAGCGCCTGGACAGTGCGTTGGCGCGTCTACTGCCCGAGCATTCGCGGACGCGCATCAAGGGTTGGATCGAGGCGGGCCAGGTGCAGATCGGTCGGTTGCCCTGCAAACCGCGCGACGTGGTGACAACGGGCGCGCGCATCCACGTCCGCATGACCGTGGATG
>CAZZXZ010000194.1:0-3810 GCA_964658135.1 uncultured Acetobacteraceae bacterium
TTGTGACCTTCGGGATCACCGCTTCTCTCCTGACTTTTCTTGGTGTGCCATTTTTGCCAGAGTGCCCAACCAATGACTGCCAGGAAAGTCATGGCAACCAAGCCAAGCAGCATATTTTCGTGTGACATGGACAATACCTCTTTTTTTACAACACTTGACGGTCAATACTTTTCGCGGCGGTTATCCGTGCTATATCGACGAAACTCAGGAGTGGGTGGTACGTCCATTCCCTTTGTGTCCTTTGGCATTGTGCTTCGCCGCCTTGGGATGCGATTCCGAGGCAGCCACCCCGCTGCCCGCGGCCCCGTTCGTCCCCGCCATGCCCAACATCGCGCCGGTCGTGGGGTCGCTTTTCGGATCCGACTGCAATCGCAGCGCAGCCTGTTTGACGACGGCCATCTCGTCGGGAGCCAACGCCACCGTAGGCATGCCGTCGCCGCCGTCCACACCTGGGGTGGCCTCGCGATAATCGAACGTCGGCTCCTTGTTCCACGGACCCCGGGTATCGCCCTCGCCGGTGGACATGTTGAAGTACACGTTGGTGAATTCCGGCATGCCGGCCAACTTGCCTGGTGGGAAATTCGGCTGAAGCGAATACAAGGCCTTCTCGAACGATTGCTGGTGCGCGATCTCGCGGGTCATCAGAAACCCCAATGCTTCTTTGACGCCGGGATCGTCCGTGCAGTTGATCAACCGCTCGTAGACGATCTTCGCGCGCGACTCGGCTGCAATATTCGACCGCAGATCGCAGGTAGGATCGCCAATGGCATCGACGTAGGCGGCGGTCCACGGGACACCGGCGGAGTTGGTGTAGGCCGGTGCCCCACCGTACAGCACCTGGGTCACGTGAGAATCATTACCCCCGCCTGAAATCGAGCGATACATTTCCCCTTCCTTCAACGCCCCTTCTGAAAGCCGTGCCTTCGCGCCCTTGTTGAGCATGGCGACGATGGTGCCGATGACTTCTAGATGACTGAGTTCTTCGGTCGCTATGTCGATCAACATATCTTTGCGACCGGGATCATCCTCGGCAAGGTACTGTGCGAAATAACGGGTGGCCGCCGCGAGTTCTCCCTGCGGGCCTCCGAATTGCTCAAGCATTAAATTGGCGAGCCCCGGGTTACACTCATCGACACGAACTGTGTACTGCAAGCGCTTATTGTGGGTAAACATGGTGACCTCGAAATAAGATTTAAGATAGGGCGGCGACGCCGCTGCCTGTCTGACATTGCTCAGGCGACCGTGACCGCTACGTTGAGCAAAGGTGCCTCATTCAACACAGGCAGGCTGTCGGAAGGCGAGGCTCAATGCGGCGAAGGATTCAGAATGTTATGTAAGCCCATGACGGCCCCCTGTCGGCTGCGGTCGACGTGGTGACGGCACGGGGATAACCATGGGCCGCCAATTCGACCGCGCGGAATCGCGGCTTCCGCGGCCGGCCATGACCCGACGGCGCCTGGATCCACGGTCAGATCCTGCGCGCACATGGCGGCCTCATCTAAGTCGTCATCCCCTAAGGCGTCGTCGATTTTTGCGGGTCAGTCGAGCAGCGAGATCAGCTTCTGAGCGGCCGCCGGAGCGCGTTCTTTGGCCCCATTGATGAAGTAGACGAACACATCGCGCGGCCGCACCGGCGTCTTCGGCGGGGGCGCGATTCTCGGCAGATCGTCGGGCTCGCCGCCCTTCGCCCAGGTCGATGCGCGGCGCGACCATCCGCCTAGAGCCACCGGCGAATAGCCCGTCTTGACCGAGGCGATGCTGCGCCGTAAACGCAAGTAAACGAACGTCGACGTGACATCGGCGAGGGCCGGGTGCGTGGCGTCATCCGCGTAGACCAGGGCGACGCGATGCTTGCGTGCGATCTCGAGAAACTCGCGATTCGCGAAGCTCGGGTGGCGCACTTCCAGCGCATGACGCAGCGGCCGCGCGCCCGCCGTCGCCGGCAACAAGCCGAGAAAAGCGTCCAGCTCGTTCGCGTCGAACTGCTTGGTCGGCGCCAGCTGCCACAAGATCGGCCCGAGCTTGGTTTTGAGCTCGACGATGCCGCTCGACAAGAATCGCTCGACGGCGGGTCCGACACTCGACAGGTCCTTGCGCTGAACGATGAAGCGTGGCGCCTTGATGGAGAAAACGAACTGCGCGGGCGTTGCGTCATGCCATTTGGCAAATACCGCCGGCTTTTGCAGGCGGTAAAACGTGCCGTTGATTTCGATCGACGTCAGCTGCCGGCTCGCGTAGTTGAGTTCTCGGCTCCGGGCGGTTCCCGGCGGATAAAACGTCGTGCGCCAGGGCTCGTAGCTCCACCCACCGATGCCGACTCGAACACCCGTTTTCAAGCCGCGCTCGGCGTCGGTCAGGCGCCGCGCGCTGCTTCCGGAAGGGAGACGGACAATTCGAGGACTTCGTGGCCATCCTCATTGCCGACCGTGATCTGAACGGCGGACGGATCCACGTTCACGTACTTGTGAATCACCTCGAGCAGCTCGCGGCGCAGCAAGGGCAGAAAATCGGGGCTGCCCCGTGCGCTGCGCTCCTGCGCGACCACGATGCGCAGGCGTTCCTTGGCGAGGTGGGCCGAGGCGGGTGCTTTACGAAAGAGCGACAATAAACCCATTTTTAGCCCCCAAAAATACGCGCGAAAAAGCTTTTCTTCGGTTCCGCGACGAAGCGCATCGGCACGGTCTCGCCGAGCAGTCGTGCGACGGCGTCTTCATAGGCATGAGACGCATCGCTTTCGCCATTGAGAATGACCGGCTGGCCCGCGTTGGAGGCGGACAACACGTCGGGCGATTCGGGCACGACGCCGATCACATCGAGGCCGAGAATCTCTTTGACGTCCTCGACGCCCAGCATTTCGCCGGTCGCGACGCGGCGTGGGTTGTAGCGGGTCAACAGCAGATGTTCCTTCACTCCCCCGTTGCCCGCCTCAGCGCGGGCCGTCTTGCTGGCCAATAAGCCCAAGATTCGGTCCGAATCTCGGACGGAGGAAATTTCCGGATTGACGACGACGACGGCCCGGTCGGCAAAATACATGGCGAGGTGCGCACCCTTTTCGATGCCGGCGGGCGAGTCGCAGATGATGTATTCGAAACCGTCGGCAATGATTTCGTCGAGCACCCGGCGCACGCCCTCGCTGGTCAGCGCATCCTTGTCGCGGGTCTGCGAGGCGGCGAGCACGTACAACGTGTCGATGCGCTTGTCCTTGATGAGCGCCTGTTTGAGGGTGCAATCGCCTTGGATGACGTTCACGAAGTCGTACACGACGCGGCGTTCGCACCCCATGATGAGATCGAGATTGCGCAACCCGATGTCGAAGTCGATGACGACCACGCGTTTGCCGCGACGGGCCAGACCGCAGGCGATGCTGGCGGACGTCGTGGTCTTGCCGACGCCCCCTTTACCGGAAGTGACAACGATGATCTCAGCCAATGCGGAATCTCCTTGTAGAAGCGTGATGCACGCGACGGTGGCGCTTCAAGCGCCGATGGCCGCGAAATGCAGATCGTCGCCGTCGAGCCACGCCTGCACGGGTTTGCCGGCCAATGCCGCGGGAATCGTCTCGAAGACGCGAAACACGCCCGCGATCGACACCAATTCTGCGTGAAATTCTTGACAGAACATGCGCGCCGTCAGTTGACCGTGCGCGCCCGCCATCGCGCGCCCGCGCAGCGAGCCGTAAATGTGTACGCAACCGTCCGCGATCACTTCCGCGCCGGCGCCCACCCCGGCGGCCACGATGAGATCGCGATGGCGCGCATAAATGCGCTGTCCGGAGCGGACCGTGTGCGCTTGGATCATGCTCGGCATGCC
>CAZZXZ010000195.1:0-3758 GCA_964658135.1 uncultured Acetobacteraceae bacterium
GCTTGGTTCCAGCATACGCCTCGACCCGGGCCTTCAATTTCTGCCCTGGACGGAAGGTGACAACGCGGCGGGCGCTGATGGGTATTTCTTGTCCGGTCTTCGGATTGCGTCCGGGTCGACGGTTTTTGTCACGCAGGTCAAAATTTCCGAATCCAGACAGTTTGACCTGTTCGCCGGAAGACAGTGCGGCGCGAATTTCTTCGAAGAACAGATCGACGAGTTCACGTGCCTCGCGCTTGTTAAGCCCCAATTGATCAAAAAGGGCCTCGGCCATCTCGGCCTTGGTCAGGGCTGCCATGTTATTGGTCTCTTATTGAGGCACGCAATTCATCCCGTAACCGGGCGACCACGGTGGTCACGACGGCGTCTGCATCGACGTCGGTAAGAGTGCGCGAAGAGTCCTGTAAAATCAAGCCTAAGGCGATACTTTTTCGCCCAGTTTCTATGTTGCCGCCACGGTATATATCGAAGACCCGCAGTTCGCTCAACAAGCCTGACGCGCTCACAGTAACATTTTCCTCGAGCACTGCCAGCGGGACGCTTTCATCGACGACCACCGCGATATCGCGCCTCACGGTGGGAAATTTTGAAATTTTCTTAAATTTCGTGGGTCTAGCCATGAAAGCTGCTTCAAGTTCGAGTTCAAACACCAGCGTATTCCCCGGCACGCCGAATCGTCGAGTGAGTTGGGGATGCAATTCACCCAGCCAACCGATGGCGGTCGAGCCGCGAAAAATACGGGCCGTGCGGCCGGGCCGCAGACACTCAAGCGAGCCTGCTTCGAAACGAATCGAAGCTAAGTCACCGGTCAGCGCGAGGAGGTTCAGCAAGTCGGCTTTGACGTCGTAAAAATCGATGGCCTCGCGGGCACTCGCCCACTGCTCGGGCCAGCGCGAGCCGGTTGCGACCCCCGCCAATGTCTCCACCTCCCGTAGCGATCCGTCATGGCCGACGTCGAACCGTTTACCGATCTCGAACAGCCGCACCCGCGGTTGCTGCCGCCGCGAATTCTCGCCGACTGCCTGGACCAAACCGGTCCAAAGCGATACCCGCATCTCGCTCAAGTCGGCGGAAATGGCGTTGGCGAGTACCAAGGCGGGCAGGTGCGGAAACATCTGCCGTTGCAGCATGGGATTCACGAAAGCGTACGTGATGACTTCACGGTAGCCCTTGTCGGCCAGCCCTTGCAGCACCCGCAGTTCCGGCACCCGAGCCTCGGTGGCGAGTCCGGCGGTCTGCGAAGTCATGGCCGGAGATTCGGCGATGCTGTCGAAGCCGCGTAGCCGGGCAATCTCTTCGATGAGGTCGGCTTCGATACGCACATCGAAGCGATGCGACGGCTTGCGCACGCGCCACCCGTCGGGTAACGCCTCCACACGGTCGGAAACCGCCGAAAGTAACTGAGCCACCTCGTCATCCGGCACGCTGACGCCGAGCAGACTCTGCAAGCGACTGCGGCGCAACGTGACCCACGGCGCCGCCGACGAAATGCCGTCCGACGCTGAAGCGCCGCTGCCGATCAACTGCAGCGGACCGGGCTCACCGCCAACGATGTCGACGAGCAATGCGGTGGCGCGTTCGATGGCCAAGGCAGGCAGGCTCGGATCGACGCCGCGTTCGAAACGCTGGCCCGCGTCGGTAAATAGACCGAGGCGGCGCGCGCGCCCGGCGATGGCATCCGGCACGAAGTGCGCCGCTTCGATGAGCACGTCGGTGGTGTCATCGGCAATCGCGGTACCCCGCCCCCCCATGATGCCGGCCAGGCCGATGGCGCCGCTCTGATCCGCGATGACCAGAAAGTCTTCGTCGAGCGCGTAGTCCTCGTCGTCGAGCAAGGTCAGCCGCTCGCCGGCATGTGCCTGCCGCACGGACATGGCACCGCGTAACCGCCGCAGATCGTAGGCGTGCAGAGGCTGACCAAACTCCATCATCACGTAATTGGTAACGTCCACGATGGGAGAAATGCTGTTGATACCCACCCGCCGCAGTCGCTCGCGCAGCCAGGGAGGTGATACCGCCGACCGGCGGGTACCGCGCAGAACACGCGAAGCGAACAAGGGGCAGGCGGCCGTAGCGGCGATCGAGACCGGAAATATCTCATCGTGCCGCGCCGCGACGCGGGGCACCTCATGGGTGAGGTAACGACGCTCGTGAGCGGCCGCATAATCACGGGCGATACCGAATACGCTCATGCAATCGCCGCGATTCGGCGTCGCGTTGACCTCGAGGGTCGTATCATCGAGATCGAGGGCGGTGCGCAAATCCTCACCCAGGGACGGCGCGCCGCCGAGTTCCATGATGCCGTCGTGCTCCACCCCCAACCCGAGCTCACGCGCCGAGCACAGCATGCCGTTCGATTCGAGACCGCGCAGCTTCGCGCGTTTGATGAGCAGGCCGCCGGGCAGCGACGCACCCACCATCGCGACGGCCACCTTGATACCGACACGCACGTTCGGTGCGCCACAGATGATCTGTAGCCGGTTCGAGCCATCCGTGCTCACCTGACATAAAGACAACTTTTCCGCGTTCGGATGCCGCCCGCATTCGAGCACTTCACCGACGATGACACCGGTAAACGCGGGCGCCACCGGTGTCACGGCCTCCACCTCGAGACCAGCCAACGTCAGCCGCATGGCGAGTTGCGCCGGCGTCGCACCGAGCGGCGTGAACTCTTGGATCCAGTGGTGCGTGATCTTCACGGAAATTGCTTGAGGAACTGCAGATCGTTTTCGAAGAACAGACGCAGGTCATCGACGCCATAGCGCAACATGGCGAGACGTTCAATGCCCATGCCGAAGGCATAACCCTGCCATTGCTCACTGTCGAGACCCACTGCGGCCAGCACGTTCGGATGGATCATTCCGCAGCCCAATATTTCCAGCCAGCCGGTTTGCTTGCAGACCCGGCAACCGGCGCGATGGCAGAAGACGCATTCGATGTCGACTTCGGCAGACGGTTCGGTGAACGGGAAGTACGACGGGCGCAAGCGCACCCCCAGGGGTTGCTCGAAGAAATGCTCGACGAAGGTATGCAGCATCGATTTCAAATTCGCGAAACTTACGGTGGCACCAACCACGAGGCCTTCGACCTGGTGAAACATCGGCGTGTGGGTCATGTCCGAGTCGTTACGATAGACACGGCCCGGTGCGATCACCGAGAGCGGCGGCTTCTGCGCCAGCAACGTGCGTATTTGCACGGGCGAGGTATGGGTACGCAACAATCGACCATCCGGAAAATAAAACGTATCGTGCATGGCACGCGCCGGATGATTCGACGGGATGTTCAAAGCCTCGAAATTGTGAAAATCATCCTCGACTTCCGGACCCGTCACCACCTGAAATCCCGCCTGCATGAAAATCTGCTCGATGCGCAGCCGGGTCCGCGTCACGGGATGAATGCCGCCCGGGTCTTGACCGCGGCCCGGCAAGGTAACGTCAATGCTGCCGGCGGCGAGTTCAGCATCCAACGCCGCCGATTCCAAGGCGACGCGCCGCCGTTCAAACGCCGATTGCACGGCGCTTTTCGCTTCGTTTATTTTCTGGCCGGCCGCCGGCCGCTCGTCGGGGGGTAGCGCGCCGAGACTTTTCAGTTGTTCGGTGAGCAAACCCTTTTTACCCAACAACCGCACGCGAACGTCGTCGAGCGCCGTCAAATCCGCGGCCGCGTCAACGTCCGCAAGGGCGCGCTCGACGAATGTCGTCAAGGATTCCGCAGACACCATGGTGAAGTCCAAAGGATCACCCGGGGCTTGGCCGTCG
>CAZZXZ010000196.1:0-3539 GCA_964658135.1 uncultured Acetobacteraceae bacterium
TTCCATCCGCCGGTGGGTTCGCATGCGGCGGCCACCCGGCGAGGGGCCGACCGGCCGGGCGCCGCGCACCGCGGGCGCGTTTGGGCAAGACGTGCCCGGTGCGCTCTTCATCACCTACCGCGCAGGGCAAATCGCCGCGCTCCGATCGATGATTGCCACGTGGATGCGGATTGCAATCTTCGAAACAATGAACGGGGCGGAGGATCGGGACCAGCGCCTGTGGTTCGTCATCGATGAACTGGACGCCCTGGGTGCCATCGAGGGGCTGAAGGATGCGCTCGCGCGTCTGCGCAAGTTCGGCGGGCGGTGCGTGATCGGCTTCCAGTCGATTGCGCAGGTTTCCGGGACCTACGGGTTCGCCGGCGCACAGACCATCGTGGAGAACTGCAGCAACACCTTGATCCTGCGGTGCGCGGGCAGCGAGAACGGCGGCACGTCGCACTTCGCCTCGAAACTGATCGGCGAACGCGAAGTCATCCGTCGTCAGACGACCCGGGGCAGCGATCGCGAGGGCGGGTTCTCCGCGCGCGGTGCGCGGCGCTCCAGAAACATCAGCGAGCAGCACGTGACGGAGGCCGCCGTTCTTCCCTCGCAGATCGAGCAGCTGCCGGATCTCTGCGGCTATTTCAAATCGGTGTCTTCGCCCGCATGGCGAAAAGTCACGCTGGCCCGCCCCGCGGGGCGGTATTGAGGCCGGCGCCGGTCGCCGCCCATCCGCATGGCCATCTACTTCCTGCACTTGAAGACCTTCGGACGATCGGGCGGCAGCAGCGCGGTGAGCGCCGCCGCCTATCGCTCGGGTGAGCGGATTCGCGACGAACGGACCGGGCGAACGTACGATCACACCGACCGCAAGGACGTCATGCACAAGGAGATTCTGCTGCCGGGCCAATTCGACGGCATGGAGATGAGCTGGGCCAGGGATCGGGCGCAGTTGTGGAACACCGCGGAGAGCGCCGAGTCGCGCAAGAATGCACGGGTGGCCCGGGAATATCTGGTGGCGCTGCCGGTGGAATTGACCGCCGAACAACGACTCATATTGGTTCGGGGTTTCTCCCAGGAATTGTCGAACCGGTACCAGTTCGCGCTGGATTTGGCGGTGCACGAGCCCCGGCAATTTCCCGGAAGCGATCCGCGCAACTTCCACGCCCATCTGCTCGCCACCACCCGCGAGGTTGCACGCAACGGCCTGGCTGCCAAGACCACCCTCGAATTGAGCAATACCGACCGGCAGGAATTGGGACTGAAGCCCGCCGTTCACGAGCTCCTGTACGTCCGCGAGCGCTGGGCTTCCGTCACGAATGACGCGTTGCGCGAAGCCAACCTCGACGCCCGGGTGGACCATCGAACCCTGGCTGCCCAGGGAATCGACCGTGAACCCAGGCCCCAAATTCCCCGGGCCGCTTACGAAATGGAGCGTCACGGATACCGGAGCATGCAGGCGGAACGCATCCGCGCCGATTACGAAGCAAGGGTGCAGACGCGGCTGGAACGAAGCGCCTCCCAGTCACCGCAACCGGCCCTCTCACCGCCGGCCACACCGGCTGCTCACAGGACCATGTCTCCCCCCACATTGGAGGAGATCAGACGTCAAGCGCGCGAAGACTGGCTCAAAATGCGTCGCGACGCCGCTTCCGTGTCCAATACCGCATCCGTGTCGAACACCGCTGCCGGGTCCAGCGTGGCACCCGAGCATTCTCGTGATGAGCAGCTGTCGCGCTAGTGCTAGTACTAGTGCTACCGCTACCGGGATGTCGCTTTGCCGGCGGCCCCGAAACACATTTGTGAATAAAACTACGACGTTCTGACGTTATGACGCTACAACGCCAAAGCGACGCGAAAAAAAAAGAAAGATTTAAACGGGCGACCGTGTATTTCGACAGCGATATTCACCAGGCTTTGCGGCTGCGCGCCGCGGAGTCGGGTTCGTCGATTTCGCAGCTGGTCAACGACGCATTGCTTCGATCATTGGCCGACGATGCCCACGATCTGGATGCTTTCCTGCTGCATCGCAACGAGGCGACGATTTCGTTCGAGCAATTCATCTGCAATATGCGCCGCCGAGGTCGAATTTGACCCGTGGTCGAGTTTGAAGTGATCCTCACGACATCGGCGGCAGCGAGGATCGAAGCCATCGAGCCGGCTGAGACGCGTCGCAAGGTGCGGCGCAGGATCGCCGGATTGATCGGCGGTCCCAAGGCGCTCGGCGCGGAGCAGCTGCACGGCTATGCGGATCGCTATCGTTTCAGGCAGGGCGGCTACCGCGTCCTGTATCACGTTGACGCCGTGCGCAAGGTGGTTACTATCGTCGGCATTGGCTACCGTAGACGCTAAAACCGCTCCTGCCCTTCGGCCCCTGCTGGGACTGGCTCGGGATCAGATTTTGAAACGCTTCGATGATGCTTTGGTTCGCAAGGACGGCGGTCTCGGCGCGCATTGCGTGCATGAATTGTGGATGCGCGACGAGATGCCGATCCACGTCGAGCGGGCACTGGAGCGGCTGTGGGAAGCGGCGGCGGCGAGCATTCCCGAGTGGTTGCCCATGCGCTATGTGGACTGGCTGCCGGCGGTCTACGAGATCGCGTCGCGCTTTCGCGCTTCCGGCAGGGGTCGGTCGAACATCTATCTGATATTGCTCGATTACCGCGATCGCCGGGAACCGTTCGGCGTGTACGTGGGGATGAGCCGGTACGCTCCTTCGCAGCGCTTCGATCAGCATAAAGCCGGCATCCGGGCCGCCGGGAGCGTGTTGAAGCGGGGACTGGAAGTGCTCGCGGGTCCAACGGCGCACCTGCAGTCGATCAAGCGTGCCGATGCCGCGCGCATCGAGGTGGAGCTGGCGTCGGCCCTGGCGGAGGATGGCCTGGTGGTCAAAGGAGGGCATTGAAATGGATGGGCAATTCGTACTGATCGGCATGTTCGATTCGCCGTTCGTGCGCCGCGTGGCGGTGAGCATGAATTTATTGGGGCACCCGTTCGAGCATCGCAATTGGTCGGTGGGAAAAGACTTCGACCGCATCCGTGAATTCAACCCGCTGGGGCGGGTGCCGGTGTTGGTGCTGCCCGACGGGGAGGCCTTGATCGACTCTGCGACCATGCTGGATTTTCTCGACGATCGATCTGGGACGGAGAAGGCGTTGTTGCCGGTCTCGGGCCCGGAGCGGCGCGCGGCGCTGCGCGTCATGGCGGTGGCCTCGGGAGCAGCTGAAAAAGGGGTGTTGCAGATCTACGAGAAGGTTTTCCGGCCCGAGGAGAAGCGGCACGAGGCGTGGGTTTCGCGATGCCGCCTGCAGATGCACGGTGCACTGGCGGAGCTGGAACGGCTCGCGCTTGGACGCAGGCACGATGGCGCTTGGTTGGTGGGGGATTCCATCGGCCAGGCCGATGTCACCGCGGCCTGCGTGTTCACCTTCCTGAACGAGGCCTTGGCCGTCGACACCAGCGGGGATTTGTACCCCGCCCTGGGAGCATTGGCCCGGCGCTGCGAGTCGTTGCCGGCCTTTCGCGCGTCCAAGGCGGAGTTTTTCGCACCGTCCGAT
>CAZZXZ010000197.1:0-3521 GCA_964658135.1 uncultured Acetobacteraceae bacterium
GTCGGCTGCGGGGCGGTGGGTGCCGTCGGAGCAGGAGCGGGGGCGGGGGCCGGCCGGGTCACGGTCGCCGCGGGGAGCTGGGCGATCAAGAACTTGGCCAGCGAAGGGATGGTCGAGTATTCGCCCAACAATTGACGGAAAGTGATCTTCACTTTCATCTGGCTGTGAAGTTTCTGCGCTACCTGAGTCAGAAACAGCGAGTCGTAGCCCATCTCGAGAAAGGTGGTTTGCGCATCGTTGGATGCGGGTTTCTCACCAGAAAGATTTTCGAAGATCGCGGCGATGTCATCGCTCACCTCCAGCAATCGATCGTTGTTCGAGGTCTGATTCATCGCACTGTCGTCCTGCGGTGGGGAAGGTTGAAAAGCGGTTGCCGCGACGTCCGAAGCCGACGCTGGTGCGTCGATCCAATAGCGGCTGCGTTGAAAGGGATACGTGGGCAGCGGAACTCGCGAACGTCGGGAGCCATGGGACTCATGGATGGCCGCCCAGGCGGGGGTCGCTCCGTGGCACCAGGCGCGCCCCACGGCGTCCAACAGGCAATCGCGGTCGTCGCGCTCGCGCTGCGTACTTTGCATCGACGTCACGATGGCGAGATTGCGCCCCCGGGTAGCTTGCGCTGCCAGCGTGGACAGGGTGGTTCCGGGTCCGACTTCCACCAGCAGCGGCGCGGCGAGTCGGGTCAACGTGTTGATGCCGTCGAAGAAGCGCACCGACTCGCGCGCATGGCGCGCCCAATAGTCGGCCGACGTAGCTTGAGCGGCCTGGATCCAATCGCCCGTCACGCACGAGATATAGGGGATCCGCGGTGCCGCGAGTTCGACGCCTTCCAACACGCGCCGCAGCGGTTCGATCATCGGGTCGACCATCGCGGAATGAAACGCATGCGACGTATGCAAACGTCGACTGACGACGCCGCGCGCCGCCAAGGTGGCTTCCAGGGCATCGACTGCGGCAAACTCTCCGGCGACCACGCACAAGGTCGGTCCGTTGACGGCGGCGAGACTCAAGCTCGGATTGAGCAGTGGGACTACGTCGGCTTCCGGCAACCGGATCGCCAGCATGGCGCCGCCCGGCAACGCCTGCATCAGCCGTCCCCGCGCCGCGACCACGGTCAGCGCGTCGGCCAACGACAAGACACCGCTCAACACGGCTGCGACGAACTCACCGACGCTATGACCGATCATGGCGGTCGGCTGAATGCCCCAGCTCATCCATACATTCGCCAAGGCATATTCGACACAGAACAGCGCCGGCTGCGCCGCGACGGTCATCATGAGACGTTGGTCGGCCTGCGGCGACCGCTGCGCGGGATAGAGGAGGGTTAGCAAGTCATCGTCCATCAGCGGTTGCAAGATGGCCGCACAGCGTTCGATGCAACTGCGAAATACCGGCTCGTGCTCGAATAAATCCCGACCCATGTCCGGGTACTGCGCGCCTTGCCCTGAAAACATGAAAACGACGTCGCGCGACTCGGCGCGCCGCACGCCCGTATGCGCGGCATTCGAGGCGCTGGAATCGAGTTTGGATACCGCATCCTCGCGATCGTTGACCACCACGCTCAAGCGATGATCGAACGCGCGACGTCCCATCTGCAGCGTGTAGGCCACATCGGACAATGGCGGCGACGTGGGCGAGCGCAGATGCGCGGCCAGCCGCTGCCGCGACGACTCGAGGGCCGCGGCGCTGCGTGCCGACAGGACGATGAGTTCAGGGGCTTGCACGGCATCGGCCGGCGGCTCCGCCTGGCCTGCGTGGTCTAAGAGAGCGGCGTGCTCTTCGAGAACCACGTGCACATTCGTGCCGCCGACACCGAAGGCACTGACTCCGGCGCGTCGCGGCGTTGCCGATTCCGGCCAGGGCGTCAGGGCGGCGTTGACGAAGAATGGCGTCTTGGAAAATTCGATTTGTGGATTCGGTCTTCGGTAGTGCAAGGACGGCGGCAGCAGGCGATGCTCGAGCGCCAGCGCGGTCTTGATCAATCCGGCAATGCCCGCTGCGGCGTCCAAATGTCCGACGTTGCCCTTCACCGATCCCACCGCGCAAAATTGCAAGTCGGCGGTCGAGGCGCCGAACGCACGCGTCAGGCCGGCGATTTCGATGGGGTCGCCCAACGGCGTCGCGGTACCGTGGCACTCGACATAGCTGATCGACCGCGCATCGATGCCGGCGTTGGCATGCGCCATTTCGATGACGGCGGCCTGTCCGTCCGCACTCGGCGCCGTAAAGCCGACCTTGGATGCGCCATCGTTGTTGACCGCGGCGCCGCGCACGACGGCGTAAATATGATCGCCGTCCGCGAGCGCATCTTCGAGGCGTTTCAGCAGCACGACACCCGACCCATCGCCGAAAATGGTGCCGCTGGCATCGGCATCGAACGGCCGGCAGCTGCCGTCGGCGGACACCATACCGCCCTCGAGGTGCTGGTAGCCGCGCTTCTGCGGAAAAGTGATGGACACGCCGCCGGCCAACGCCATGTCGTTCTCGTAGAGCAACAAGCTCTGACAGGCTTTGGCCACCGCCAACAGGGAGGTGGAGCAGGCGCTCTGCACAGTAAGACTCGCGCCCTTGAGGTCGAATTTATAGGCAACCCGGGTCGCCAGAAAATCCTGACCCGCGCCCAACAACGTGGGATAGCAGCCCACTTGATAATTGCTGGTGAATTCGTCGATGGTGCTGCGCTCAGCGCATACGTTGTTCAAAAAATAGGTGTTGAGGCTGCAGCCCGCGAAAATGCCGATCGCCCCCGGGTAAACGCCCGGATCATAGCCGGCGTCTTCCAACGCCTCCCACGCGCACTCGAGAAACAAGCGATGCTGCGGATCGGTGAGTTCGGCTTCGCGCGCATACATGCCGAAAAAATCCGCATCGAACAAATCGACATCCGACAGGATCGGCCTCGATTTTACGAAGTTGGCGGCGCCGCGCGTGGCGGCGTCGAAACTATCCTGCAATTCTTCCGCAGTGAATCGAGACACGGATTCCACGCCCGCGCAAACGTTACCCCAAAACTCTCGAACGTCGCGCGCACCGGGAAAGCGGGCCGCCATGCCGACGATTGCGATGGCGCCCGGCGGTGATTCCCTGCCGCCCGATTTTTCGTCATGACTCATGGGGATGCCAAATCGTACGACCGATGAATGTTCAAAAGCTTACTTAACATAACCGAATCTTGCCTTTTTTCGACCAACCGCTGCCCGCGGCATACCCGCACATTCCGTAGATAATGGAGCGACATCACTTCATGCACCGCGACACATCACTCAAATCACGAAGGAAAGAAGTGCAAGACCGGCGGCACGCATCAGCGTTTACCAAGCTGACGGTCGCGTTGCGCCAGCAGCGCCTCGCGCTGCTTCTGAGCCCGCAGCCTGCTGGCGGCGCCGGTTGCGCCGCGCTGCCCACCGTTCTGGACATGCGCGGCCAAGCTTCGAATCGTCGAATGCGAGAACAGCTCGGTGATGGAGAATTCGCGCTTCAGCAATTTCTGCATTCGGGAGTGAATTTCCGCAAGATGAATC
>CAZZXZ010000198.1:0-3486 GCA_964658135.1 uncultured Acetobacteraceae bacterium
TCGTGAGCCTGGCAGGCTCGGGACGCTCGCCGCAAGCGCTCAGTCTCGAAACGGTGCGCGCCCGCGCCAAGAACGGCGTCATTCCGGCGCACGGCGCCATATCCGTATCGACGCCGGGGGCGCTCGACGCCTGGTGGACATTGCACCAGCGCTACGGAAAACTGCCCTGGAGCGAGGTGTTTCAGCCCGCCATTCACCTGTGCGAGAGCGGTGTGCCGGTGCCGCAGATCATCGGTTTTTACATCAAACGCAATCTGGCGGCTTTTTTGCGTCCGGAAGCCGGCGTGGAGGAGACGGCCAACGCGATGCGTACCTACGCGCCGGGTGGACAGGCGCCCGGCGAGGGCGATGTGTTCCGTAATCCGGATCTGGCGCGCACCTATCGCAGCATTTCCGCGGGAGGCCGCGACGTGTTCTACGACGGACCCATTGCGCGCACCATCGAGGACTATTTCAAACGGATCGGCGGGTGGCTGTCGCGCGCGGATCTACGCGCCCAGCACGCCGAGTGGCTGGCGCCGCTGGTCACCTCCTATCGGGGCGTCGACGTGTATGGAATGGCCGCCAACACGCAAGGGTTGGCCACGCTGCAGATGATGAACATTCTGGAGAATTTCGACCTTAAGTCCATGGGCTTTCAATCGGCAACGTCTCTGCATACGCAGATCGAAGCCAAACGGCTGGCCTACGAGGATCGCGCCCGCTACTACGCCGATCCGCAGTTCGCGAAAATCCCGATTTCGTGGTTGAGTTCCAAAGCTTACGCGGCCGAGCGCGCCAAGCTCATCCGGCCGGATCGCATTTTGACGCCCGTTTATCCCGGCCAGGCACCGAGCCATGGCGACACCACGTACTTCAGCGTGGCCGACTCGAGCGGCATGATGGTGTCCATGATCCAATCGAATTTTCGCGGCATGGGGTCGGGATTGGTCGCCGACGGTCTCGGCTTCATGTTTCAAGATCGCGGCGAATTGTTCTCGCTCACGGACGGGCATCCCAACTTGTATCAACCCGGCAAGCGCCCGTTCCAAACCATCATCCCCGGCTTCGCGACCCGGGACGGCAAGCCGTGGATGTCCTTCGGCGTCATGGGCGGCGACATGCAACCGCAGGGGCAGGCCCAGATCCTCATCGACCGCATCGATTACGGTCTCGACATTCAGGCGTCGGGCGACAGCCCGCGCTGGCATCACGAGGGGTCATCGCAGAGCATGGGTGAGGATGTCGCGGGTTTGAGTGCGGTGGGGATACTGCGCCTGGAGGCAGGCGTGCCCGAGGCGACGCGGCGTGCGCTTGTCGAGATCGGCTGGCCGATGGGCGACTCCGACGGCGGTTTCGGACGCTACGAATGCATCGAAAACCGGCAGAACGGCGCCGACCGCGTCTACGCGGCGGCAAGCGAGATGCGCGCCGACGGCACGGCATTGGCGTACTGAGCTTGCGGAGCGCCCGGCTACGGGCCGGGCGCTAGGCTACGGGGCGCCTACCCCGGATGCGGCAGCGTCGCCACTTGGGCCGCGGTCACCGTACTTTTATAGTGGTTGCCGAAATTGCCGCGCACGAAATTCACCACGTCGGCGATCTGAGGATCGCTAAGATGGACCGTGCGCGTTTCCGTCACCTGATCGGCGGGTAACCCGAACGGCGGCATGCCGTGTTTGCCGTTCAGCACGGTCAACGCGACGTACTGCCAGGAGACCAGTGCCGGGTCGCCGGCGAGCTTCGGATAATGACCGGCGCCGATGGCACCCTGGCCTTGGGGCATGTGACAACCCTGGCAGATATGAGCGTAAACCTGCGCACCGTTGAGCGCCCCGACGCCGGCACTCGATGTGAACGAAGAATCGTCAGCGCCGGCCGTACCGATCGATGCGAGCGCAAAGAGCCCTAAAGCTACGTACTTCATACGTGCGCTCCCTGCGCGACGGCGCGCGAATGCAATCTGCCAATGGCGTCGAGTGCAGAGGTGACGGCACCTTCCTGCCAGCCGCCGATGAAGGAGGCATGTTCGCCCGCCAACACGATGCGCCCGTCGATGGCGCATAGATCATCGTAATGCTGGGCCCGCGCCGCGCTGCTCCACATGCCGTAACATCCCATCGTGAACGGCGACCGGTGCCAGGCCACGGCAACGCCGTTGTCGAACTCCTGCGCATATTGCGGGTGAATCTGGCTGCCGTAGTCGACGATCTTTTTGACCCGCTCCGGCGGGGTCATGGCGGTGAATTCGAACGCATTCAATCCCCAGATGTAAGCGCCCAGCAACACCCCCTTGCCACCGCTGAAGAAACCGGTGTTCGGATAGCCGATGTTGGTGATGGGTAGATCGGTGTAGGTGATGCCGCCGTAGATGTGCTCGTCTTCCTCCCAGAAGCGGCGCTTGAACTGCAATCCCGCCTTGATCGCCGCGGCGTAGGGAACGGCGCCGATCGCCGCCGTCATGGCCGGACCCACGTTCATCGGCAGCTCGGCCAAAATGGGCAGCGGAATGGTGCATACGCACCAATCCGCCTGGGCGGTGAGCGTAGTGCCCGGTTGGCCGGTATCCACATACCGTACCGTCACGCCGCGATCGTCCTGGTGGATGTCCGTCACTTTGGCGTTGTAGCGGATCAACGGGCCCAACTCGCGCCCGAAGGCCTCGCCGATGCGCCCCATGCCGCCCACCGGTTGAAAGAGTGCCGTTTGCATGTCGTACGAATCGCCGGCCCCGATGCCCTGCCAGAGCTTCGAATCCACGATGTCGCGCAGCGCGGTGGGTTGCGAGGGCAGCGGACGGGCGGTCAAGCCGCCGCCGGGCTCTTTGCGGTAGCCGCGCCGCTCGCTGCTCGCGTCGCTTGCGACGTACGCATAATCCTTGTCGAGCGCACCCCAGCCCTTGAGCGATTCGAGCAGCTTCTCCTGATCTTCCTTACTGACCGCGACGTCCAGAGCGTTCTGCCGGGTGGCTTTCGCCAACAACTCGGCGACGTGCCCTTGGTAGTCGGCCTTGATCTCGCGGTAGCGCTGCGGTTTACCGCCGAACGCCGTGGAACTGTGCACGTACGCGTTGTAATTGACCTGGAAAAACGGCTCCATCGGCACCCCGAGCCGCTTGGCATAACTCAATACGCCTTGATGATGGTACGGAATCCGCCAGGGACCCGGATTGATGTACAAGCCCTTGTCGAACTCGCACTGTTGGGTCGAGCCGCCAAGTTCGGTATAGGTATCCCCGCCGCGCAAGGTCCAGTTGCGGCCGCCGGCGCGCGAGTTGTACTCGAGCACCTGAACCTGGTAGCCGGCATTGCGAAGTTCGTAGGCGGCCGTCATGCCGGCCATGCCCGCGCCCAGGATCAACACCGAAGCGCCTTTCGGCGTGCCTTGCAGATCGATCGCGCCTTGGTAAGGCGATTGGGCGGCGAAGCCCAAGCTGTCCATGGCCTGATACATGGTGGCGCTACCGGCCGTGATCCCGATCATCCGCAACAATTCGCGCCGGCTCAC
>CAZZXZ010000199.1:0-3477 GCA_964658135.1 uncultured Acetobacteraceae bacterium
TCGCCATCCGCGAGGGCGGCAAAACCGTCGGCGCAGGTGTGGTCGCCAAGGTTATTAGTTAGTCATGCGCTTCGCGCAACTTTCCACGGGGTCGCTGCGACCCCGACGATGGGGCGAGGCCGTCGCGGCCTCGTTGGTGTTTGCGTAGCAATTTATTAGGGCAGTAGCTCAATTGGCAGAGCGGCGGTCTCCAAAACCGCAGGTTGGGGGTTCGATTCCCTCCTGCCCTGCCACTTGGGCAGGTCTTTAGGTTACAGCAGCATTTATGGCAGAAGTTCAAACACCTCCGAGCGCGTCGGTCAAAGACACGGCGCTCATGACGCTGTCCGTCCTGGTGCTGTTGAGCGGGATCGCCGCGTTCTATTGGTACGACGAGAGCCCGCTTGCATTGCGGGTGAGCATGGTCGTGGTCGGTCTCCTCGCCGCGGCAGGTTTGGCCTGGCTGAGTTGGTACGGTCGTGAATTCTGGCAATTTGCCCTGGCCTCGCGCATCGAGCTTCGCAAGGTGGTGTGGCCGTCTCGCGACGAAACGGTCAAGACCACGTACGTGGTCTTCATCTTCGCCATCGTGATGGGATTGTTTTTTTGGGGACTCGATTGGGTTCTCACCTGGCTGACCCGGTTGTTGACCGGTCAGTCTGCCTGACGGATTCGGAGCGCTTATGTCCCTGCGATGGTATGTGGTTCACGCCTATTCGAACTTCGAGCACAAGGTGTCACAGTCTCTCAAGGAGCGTGTCAAGCGCGCGGGTCTCGACGCCAAGTTCGGCGAGATTTTGGTACCGACCGAGGAAGTCGTCGAGATGCGCGACGGTCAGAAACGAAAATCGGATCGCAAGTTTTTCCCCGGCTACGTGCTCGTGCAAATGGAGATGGACGAAGATACCTGGCATCTGGTGAAGGAGGTCCCCAAGGTGTTGGGTTTCATCGGCGGCACCAGCGACAAGCCGGCCGCCATCACCGACAAGGAGGCGATGTCGATTCTGCGTCGCGTCGAAGAAGGCGTCGACAAGCCGAAGCCGAAGGTGTTGTTCGAGCCCGGCGAGGTGGTGCGTGTCACGGACGGACCGTTCAACGATTTCAACGGCGTGGTGGAATCCGTGAACTACGAGAAAAACCGCTTGCAGGTGGCGGTGCAGATCTTGGGGCGCTCGACGCCCGTGGAGTTGGATTTTTCGCAAGTCGAGAAGGGATAGTCAAAGAGCGGAGTGGCCAGGTGGCGACTCCGCAGATTCTGGTGTTTAAAAGCCCAGACCAAGTTGGCGCGTAGGCGCATTTACAAGGGGGAGCTTTCCGTAAGGAGGGCGTTGGTACCCATAGGAGTTAAGCGACCGTGGCGAAGAAAGTAACGGGCTATATCAAACTGCAGATCCCTGCAGGTCAGGCCAACCCGAGTCCGCCGGTGGGGCCCGCATTGGGCCAGCAGGGCGTGAACATCATGGAGTTCTGCAAAGCCTTCAATGCGCAGACACAGTCTTTGGAGAAAGGCTTGCCGACCCCCGTCGTGATCACGGTGTACAGCGACCGCAGCTTCACGTTCATCATGAAGACGCCGCCGGCGTCCGTGCTGATCGCCAAGGCGTTGGGCCTGGCCAAGGGCAGCGCCACACCGAATACGGCCAAGGTGGGAAGGATCTCGCGCAAGCAGCTCGAAGATATCGCAAAGATGAAAATGCCCGATTTGACCGCGAGCGATCTCGACGCGGCCGTGCGCACCATTGCCGGCAGCGCACGCAGTATGGGCGTCGACGTGGAGGGAGTGTGACATGCCAGCCGTAGCGAAAAGAATCAAGACGTGGAAAGAGAAGCTGCCGCCGGGCAAGTCGTATCCCATCGACGATGCGCTGAAGCTCGTCAAGGAGTTGGCGACGGCAAAATTCAACGAATCGGTGGATGTTTCCGTCAATCTCGGTGTGGATGCGACCAAATCCGACCAGCAGGTACGCGGCTCCACCGTGATGCCTAACGGCACGGGCAAAACCGTTCGCGTGGCCGTGTTCACGCAGGGTAAGAATGCCGATGCCGCCCGGGCGGCGGGTGCCGACATCGTCGGCTTCGAGGATCTGGCCGAGAAGGTCAAGGCCGGTCAGATCGACTTCGACGTGGTCATCGCGAGTCCCGATGCGATGCGTATCGTCGGCCAATTGGGCCAGATCTTGGGTCCGCGCGGTCTGATGCCGAACCCCAAGGTCGGCACCGTGACCCCGAACGTCGCCGAAGCGGTCAAGAACGCAAAATCAGGCCAGGTCCGTTACCGCACCGACAAGGCCGGCATCGTGCACGCGCAAATCGGCCGCGCGAGTTTCGAGCCCAGTGCCTTGAAGGAGAATCTTCTGGCGTTGGTGGCGGACTTGCAGAAGATCAAGCCGGCCACCTCGAAGGGCATTTACCTGAAGAAGGTTACGTTGTCCTCGACCATGGGTCCTGGCGTGACCGTCGATCAGTCCACGTTGGGGCTGTAACCGGGATTTTTCGATCGATGAAAACGGGGGGCTGCGCGACGCCGCGAGGCTGGCGCAACCACCGTCGAAGACCGCAGGCGAGCTAGCTCTCTACAAAGAGCGAACTCTTAAATATTGAGCCTGCGCAGATGGTGGGACCCGAATCAGGAGTACCTGACGAAGGTCGCACCAAGAGTACGAAAGTACTCAAGGGTGGGTAGAGCGACGGCGCTCATACCTGATGTGTGACGCTTCTTTCCGGGGACCAAAAGATGGCACTCAAGTTAGAAGAGAAGAAGGTCGTGGTGGCAGAAGTCAACGCGGTGGCGGCGAAAGCCCTCTCCGTCGTAGGCGCGGAGAACCGTGGCTTGACCGTGACGCAGATGACGGACTTGCGCTCGAAGGCGCGCAAGGAAGGGGTCTATCTGCGGGTGATCAAGAACACGCTCGCGCGCAAGGCCGTTGCCGGCACCGCTTTCGAGTGCATTTCTCCGGCGCTTAAAGGACCCATTGTCCTCGCATTTTCCAACGACGATCCGGGCGCCGCGGCGCGCATCGTCAAGGATTTTTCGAAGGGCAACGACAAACTCGTGACGATGCTCGTGTCATTGGGTGGGCAATTGCTCAAACCCGATGCCCTGGAGCGCGTGGCTTCGCTGCCCACGCGCGCGCAGGCGATATCGTTGCTGTTGGGGGTGCTGCAGGCGCCGATTTCAAAGTTCGTCGGTACGTTGGCGGCTCCCAACTCCAAGTTGGTGCGCACGCTGGCTGCCGTTCTGGAGGCCAAAAAGCCTGCCGCAGAGCAGAACGGTGCGCCGGCCTGATGCCGGAGCCGATGAATTCAACCTGATTCGGGTCGATACCCTTTAATGTAATTTGGAGACGATAATGGCTGTTACTAAAGACGAAATCCTCGACGCAATTTCCAACATGTCCGTCATGGAAGTGGTCGAATTGATTTCCGATATGGAAAAGAAGTTCAACGTGACCGCTGCGGCGCCGGTCGCGGCCGCCGCTGCGGGCGGCGGTGCCGCTG
>CAZZXZ010000200.1:0-3459 GCA_964658135.1 uncultured Acetobacteraceae bacterium
GCGCGTCGTCAAGAAGCCGGGCGTCGTCGAGAACGAGGCGCGCACCGTGCAATTTGGTGACCGCCGCCACCAACGACAGACCCAAACCGGAACCGGGGAATTTCCGTGCCTGGTCCAACCGGACGCGACGACCCAGCACTATCTCACGCTTATCCGCGGGAATGCCCGGTCCGTCGTCCTCCACCACCACCTCGGGTTCCGTACTGGTTCCGCGCAGCAGCACCCGAATGTGGCCACCGTCAGGGGTGAATTTGATCGCGTTGTCGAGCAAGTTCGCCAAGGCCTGCGCCAACAATTGCCGGCTGCCCTGCACGTGCGCACCCGGCGCCACGGCGCTGTCGAGCGCGATGCCGCGCTCCTCGCCCACCGGTGCATACAGCTCGACCATGCTTGAAACCAGTTCCGACAGATCCACCGGCTCGCGGGCCACCGTTCCGGTTTCGGCCAACGCGATACGCAGCAGCGCATCTAAGGTACTGCGCATGTGATCGACCTCGGTGGACACGCGCTCCAACACGCGGCGTTCCACCGAACCGGGCGCCAGCTTGTTCATGGCGCCTTCGGCGGTCGCCTGCAGGCGGTTCAGGGGCGTGCGCAAGTCGTGCGCCGCGCTGTCGAGCACGGTGCGCATGCCGAGTGTCAGCTGTTCGATCTTGTCGAGCATGCTGTTGATTTCGCGGGCCAAGGTGTTGATTTCATCATCGGCCTGCCGCACCGGCAGGCGCTGCGACAAATCGCCGCTCATGATTTGCGTGGCGACAGCCGACATGGCGCCGGCCTGCGCCAAAATCCGCCGACCCATCCAAAATCCACCGCCCAGGCCCATCAACAGCGTCAATAGCACCGCCGCGATCAAGCCCCGCATCATCAAATTCTTGACGTCCTGCCGTTCTTGGACGTCGTGGCCCACCAACATTCGATAGCCTCCCGGCAGCGGAAAGCGCTGCGCGCGCATCTCGTGTTCTCGCGTCTCGTCGCCGAACGGCACGGAGACCTTGAACTGGATCCATTTGCCTTCGTTGGCCGCGATCTTCGGCCACGCCGGCACGTTGCCGGCTACCGGCCGCAGTTGCGGATCGACCATCAAATACACGGCGCCGCGGACATCCTGGTCCTGGGAGCGCTGTTCGATGAGTTCGATGAAGTCGCTGCGCGACAGCACCAGCACCTGTTCGCGCAGGCCTTGAACCTCCGCTTCGATAAGGTTGTCGGTGCTGCCGTCGACCACCCGTGACACGGCGAAATCGACGACACCGAGCAGCACCGCCGCCCCGCACGCGAAAACGATGGAATATAGGATGGCGATGCGAAACGGCGACGTGTCGAGCACGCCCAGGAAGCGCTGGTCCGGACTGACGCTGCGCCGCAGTGCGACGGCCACTATTCGTCTTCGCGCAGACTGTAACCCGCACCGCGCACCGTGTGCAGCAGGGGCTTGTCGAAATCCTTGTCGATGGCCTGGCGCAGGCGGCTGATGTGGACGTCGATCACGTTGGTCTGAGGATCGAAGTGATAGTCCCACACCCCTTCCAACAGCATGGTCCGGGTCACGACCTGGCCACTGTGTCGCATCATGAACTCGAGCAGTTGAAACTCGCGGGCCGTCAATTCGATCTTCTTGCCGTTGCGCGTCACCCGCCGCGTCATCCGATCCAATTCCAAATCGGCTAATTTCAGTTTGGTCTTGGTCTCCGCGCTCGAATCGCCGCGTCGCGCGAGCGCATCGATCCGGGCCACCAGTTCCGCCATGTGATAGGGCTTGGTGAGATAGTCATCGCCGCCGGCCCGCAACCCGGTGATCCGATCGTCGACATCGCCGAGCGCGCTCAAGATCAACACGGGCATCTTGCGACCCGTCGCCCGCAGCGATTGCACCAGCGCGAGGCCGTCGAGCTGTGGCAGCATGCGATCCACGATGGCAAGATCCACGGCCATCGACGAGGCGAGTTGCAGGCCTTGCAGACCGTCGCCCGCGACGTCGACGGTGTGCCCGACCTCGCGCAGCGCCTTGGCCAGATGATCACGCGCCACCTCATCATCTTCCACTACCAAGATGTGCATGGTTTCCTATCTTACAGGCGTTGGACCGGTGTTTGTCGGCGCGTTAGACTACGCCAAGCAACCAGAGAAACTACATGCTCGCCGACCACCGTCCGCCCATCGATCGTCTCACCGCCCCGCTCACGGCTCCGGTCGTGCCGGCGACCGTATGCGACATATTGATCATCGGCGGCGGCCCGGCCGGGTCCACGGCCGCCATCATGCTGGCCGAGAAAGGCTACCGGGTGGTGGTGCTCGAAAAGGCCCGCCATCCGCGCTTTCACATCGGCGAGTCGCTCTTGCCCGCCAACATGCCGCTCTTGGAGCGGCTCGGGGTGGCCGACGCCGTGCGCGCCATCGGCATGGAAAAATGGGGTGCGGAATTCATTTCTTCCGCCGACGGGCGCCGCCAGGAATTCCAGTTCGCCAATGCGTGGAACAAGACGTTGCCCATGTCGTACCAAGTCAGGCGCTCGGAATTCGATGAAATCTTGATTCGTCGTGCGGCCGTCCGCGGCGCCGAGGTCATCGAAGGCTGCAGAGTGAGGGAGGTTGAGTTCGTCGACAACGACGCGCGCGCCCGGGTTCACGCACAGCACGAGGACGGGACGTTACAGTGCTGGGAAACCAGCCAAGTGATCGACGCGTCGGGCCGCGACACCTTCCTCGGCAACCGCTTGAAGATCAAGCGCCGTAATAAAAAACACAACAGTTCGGCGATGTACGGCCACTTTAAGGGCGCACGCCGCGACGCGGGCAAGCGGGAAGGCAATATTGCGATCTATTGGTTCGAGCATGGCTGGTTTTGGTGCATTCCACTGAACGACGGCACCACCAGTATCGGTGCGGTGGTCTGGCCGTACTTCATGAAAACCCGGGCGGTCCCGCTGCGCGATTTTTTTCTATCCGCCATCGCGCTGTGCCCGCCGCTGGCCGAACGCTTGAGCGCCGCAACACTGGTTTCGGACGTGGAGGCCACCGGCAATTATTCCTACGTTTGCGACCATAGTTACGGCAAGAATTACTTGATGGTGGGCGATGCATACACGTTCATCGACCCGGTATTCTCGTCCGGCGTCATGTTGGCGATGAATAGCGGGATGGCGGCCGCCGAGACCGTCGACGCGTGCCGCACGCGCCCTGAAGCGCTTCGACAAGCTCATGCGGCACGGTCCGAAACAGTTTTCCTGGTTCATCTACCGGGTGACCAATCCGACCATGCGCGAGACTTTCTTGGGCCCCCGCAACGTATTGCGCATGGAAGAGGCCATGCTCTCGTTGCTGGCCGGTGACATTTTCGGCCGCACCCCCATCTGGGCTTCGTTGCGGGCTTTCAAGGTGTTGTATGGCTTGATTTCGCTCGCCAATTTGAAGCGCACCCTGCGTGCCCGACGCACGCGCGCAGCCAATATTCGAGTG
>CAZZXZ010000201.1:0-3384 GCA_964658135.1 uncultured Acetobacteraceae bacterium
CGTTTACAAAACCACACTGGATCTCAGATCCCGCATGATTCGTTGCAGCGTCAGCATCGGTGTGGTGAATTACCCGAAAGACGGCCGCGAAATGCGCGAGTTGATGAGCATCGCCGACCGCAAGATGTATCGCGACAAGGAACTGCGCCGTGCTCCCGGCGTGCAGGCCAGCGCCTGAAGCCTGCATCGAGCGCCTTGCCGGCCGCAACAAAATAATTGGCTGATGAACGATTGATCATTTAACTTTGCGCGGAATGATGGCAAAGTTGACGCCACGTCACGCCGCCGCGCGATTGACATATGCTTACCTAGACGTAACTGCCTCAACCTTGGGATGGAGATGACAATAATCAGCAGAGCGCGGCTGTTGCCGCTGGCGGCCATGACCGGTACGCTTCTGGGTCTTTGCGGCTTCAACGCAGCCGCGCGTCCCGTGCTCTTTCCGAAGTTGAAGTCCGGGTCGGTGCTCATCATCGATCAGAGCGATTCGACGGTGCTGTATTCGCGTCGTGCCGACGTGCCGGCACCGATTGCATCGATCACCAAACTCATGACCGCGCTGGTCGTGCTCGATGCCAGGCAGTCGCTCAACCAGCAGCTCGAGATCACCCAGGCGGAAACGGATCTGCCCCGCGGCGGCGCCTCGCGCCTCATGGTGGGCACGGTGCTGAGCCGTGGCGATCTCATGCATCTGGCATTGATGTCGTCTGAAAATCGCGCGGCCCATGCGTTGGGGGTCAATTACCCGGGCGGCCTGCCGGCGATCGTCATCGCCATGAACCGCAAGGCGGCGGCCCTCGGCATGACGACCGCCCACTTCGTCGACCCGACGGGTTTGTCCAGTGACAATGTGGCGAGCCCGGAAGATCTTTCCAAACTGGTGATCGCGGCCTCGCACAATCCCAATATTCGCGAGTATTCGACGGATCAGCGGTATACGGTGCGCGTTCGCCGTCATCTGGTCGAGTATCACAACACAGATAATTTGGTGGCGAATCCAGGCTGGAACATTCTTGTCCAAAAAACCGGCTACATCACGGAAGCCGGCAAGTGCCTGGTCATGGCGACCGTCATCGAGGGACGCAAGGTGGTCATCGTATTGCTGGATTCCACGGGAAAACTGACGCGCGTGGCCGACGCCAAACGCGTCAAGAGCTGGTTGGAGGCAACCGCCACGGAGCGCGTCCAGGTCTCGATGCGCTGAGCGCCGGCTGTCTAGGCCGCGGCAGTCGTGAGCACGCGACGCTGCGGCGTCATCGCGCCGCGTCGCCAAAGTTGACCGACACGCTGGCCGTCCAGGTGCGGGGTTCCCCGAGTTGGACGTACACCTGACTGGCGAAGTTGGGCGGCACGTCGCCGAAATAGAAGCCGCGTACCGGATAACGCTTGTCCAGCAAGTTACGACCCGAAAGATAAGCGGACCAACGCGTCGTCTCCCAGCCTACCTTGGCGTTGAGTAGTCCATACGGATGGGACTTCGTCTCGTTCGGCGGCAGATCGAAGTAGTACCCTCCCATGCCGGTCACGTCGACGCGGGCGAAAGGTCCGCGGAAATCACGATACGTGGCATTGACCCCAGCCTGCCAGTGGGGCGCGTTGGCGAGCTCGCGAGAGATCGAGGCCGTGGTCTCCCCGGAGGCGCCCTGCTGCACGAAGTCCTCGAAGTGGGTCTGCAGCAAACCCAGGTCGGCGCCCAGGCTCGCCCGGTCGGTTGCACGCCATTCGATGTCGCCCTCGAGCCCGTAGTCGTGGCCGCTCGCCGCGTTGCCGGTGTAGTAGACGAACGTATCAGGATTCGTAGGATCGCTCTGCAGGCTGGTCTTTATCTGCGCATTGCGCCGTGCCAGGTAGAAAATGTCGGCGTTGATTCTGAGGCGGTGGTCCGGCAGGTCTGCCTTGTAACCGGTCTCATAGTTGAGATCCGTTTCCGGCTCGAACGACAGCTGATTCGGCAGCAGACCCTGGCTCAGGTTGAACCCGCCGGATTTGTAGCCCCGCGAGATCGTCGCGTACAGCGATTTGTCCGCGTCGAGCTTGTAGGTCAGCGACGCATGGCCGCCCCAGAGATTATTGACCGGACTCAAGGACGCGGGCGTCACCGACTCGATCGCCGTCGCGGTCACCGGTGCGTCGGTGTAGCCGGTGTTCGTGCCCAGGAAATCGGTGGTGGTGCCGTGGTACCGCGCGCTCCAGCGTTCTCCCCGGGCGCCAACGGACCATCGCAGTCCGGGCGCGATGTCACCGTCCAGTTCGCCGAACACCGCGAGGTTGCGCGCGCGATAGCGGCTGTCGATGACGCTGTTCGCCTCGTCGCCCGCGGGATCGACAGGCGTTCCCAGCGGTTGATAGTCACCGAGGCTCAAATCGCTCAAGGTTTCGTCGAGCTGGCTGGCATACAGACCGGCGAGCCAGCCGAACCCGTGCTCCGACTCGGTCCCGAGCCGCAGTTCGAGAGTCTTCGTCGTTCGGCCTCGATTTTGGATTTCCGAATACTGATCGACGGTTGCAAGGGGCGCCCATAGCAGCGGGTTCCCCCAATCACCGTCGTAGCTGTACTTGATGACCGACTTGGCATAAGTGCCGATCACGGTCAGCCCGATGACATCGCCCGGCATATAGTGCGCACGAAGGGAAACACCGGTCGAATGCTGCGAGTCGACGCCCGGCTGGTCCGATTCGGTGTTGCGGGAATTATCGATCGCGAACGCGTCGTAACCGTTGTCGACATTGATGTGCAGCGCGGTCAATTCGACCCGTATGCGGTCCGACGGGGCATACAGCCACTTGGCCCGCAGCGTGTCTTCATTTTGACGGCTGGTGTCGTCCCGGTTCAGGTAGCGGTTGTGGTAGAAGCCATTCGAGTAATAGTGCTGGGCCGCCACCCGAAACCCGGAGTCGAGCGAATCGATGTGATCGCTTAAGACCCCGCCTGCCGACCGGGTGCCGTAATCGCCGCCGGTCAAATCGATGCGACTGTAAAACGTATCGGTGGGTTCGGCGCTGCGCAGGTAGATCAGTCCGGCGAGGGCGTTCGCACCATAGCGGGTCGCCTGCGGGCCGCGGAGGACTTCGGCCTGATCCAGATCGTAGAGGGTGCCCACCGTGCCGAGCCCGCTGAAGTCGATGTCATCCAACAACAAGCCGACCGACGGATTGGGGGCGCCTTGATATTGTTCCAGTTCACCGATGCCGCGGAGCTGAAAATAGCGGGGCAGCGAGGTGTCGCCCGCCCAGTTCAAGTTGGGGATGAGTCCCAGCACGTCGCCAAAGTTCGTGCGGCCCGCGTCCTTCAAAGTCTGCTGGTCCAAAACCGTCACGCTGGCCGGAACCTCGACGGCCGGGGCGGTGCGCAGCGTCGCGGTGACCACGATTTCATCCAGAGGA
>CAZZXZ010000202.1:0-3285 GCA_964658135.1 uncultured Acetobacteraceae bacterium
GCCGGCGATGTCGTCGGCGAGCGCACACGGTGCGTGCATCGCGGCGCCGATGCGAGCCGCTAATTGCGCCGCGCTGCTGCCGCGCGCGCCGTCCGTGGGCGCCAGCCACCAGGCATCGAAACACCCCTCGAGCTGCGCAGCGATGCCGGCCGCATCTTTGTCCGCGAGAATCGCGCACACCGCGAACGAGCGGCCCGTCTTCGGCAGCTCACGCAGATTGTCGGCCAGCACACGCGCGGCATCCGGATTGTGCGCAACGTCCAAGATCCACAGCGGCCCGTCGGTGCGCGGCACGAGTTGAAAGCGGCCCACCAGACTGACGCGCCGCAGCCCGTCGGCGATGGCCTCGGGCGTTACCGGTAGCCGATCGGACAACGCCTCGAGCGCCGCGATGGCCGTGGCGGCATTGGCGAACTGGATCGCGCCGCGCAGCGCGGGCACCGGCAGCTGCGGCAAATTCCACCCCTCGCCGCGGTAATGCCACGTCGTCGCGGCCCGCGCGTAATCGAACTCGACGCCCAGACGTTTCAGCGTCGCGCCGCGGGTGCGTGCGGCGTCGAAAAGCGTGTCCGGCATCTCGCGGCTGCCGAGTACCGCAACGCGATCCCGACGCAGCACGCCGGCCTTCTCGACGGCGATCGCCGCAACCGTCGCGCCCAGGTACTCCTGATGATCCAAGCCGATGCTGACGATCACCGCCACCGTAGCATCGACCACGTTGACCGCGTCCAAGCGGCCGCCGAGACCCACCTCGAGCACCCACGCATCCAGCGCCGCGCCCTGAAAGATCAGGAACGCAGCCAACGCGTTGTACTCGAAGAAGGTCAGTGAAATCTCGTCGGGTAACAGACGCGCTGCTTCGATCCGATCGAAGGCCTCCACCAACTCCGCCTCGCTTGCCAAGCGGTCATGAACGCGGATGCGTTCGCGATAGGCGCGCAGATGCGGCGAGGAAAACGTGCCGACCCGATAGCCCGCTGCCGACAACAAGGCGGCGCAGGTTGCGCACACGGATCCCTTGCCGTTGGTGCCGGCTACCGTGATGACCGGCACCGAGGGCTGCTGCCATTGCAGGCGCTGCAGCACCCGCGCAAGCCGCTCGAGCCCAAGATCGATGGCCTGCGGATGCACCTGGGATTGGTGGGCGAGCCACTGCTCGAGACTCCGCATGACGGGCGAACCTCTAGGCCGCGACGGGCTCTTTTCCGGCCAGCAGTCGCAGCATCGAGCCGATCCGATCGCGCAGTTCACGACGATCGACGATCATGTCGAGCGCACCATGCTCGAGAAGAAACTCGCTGCGCTGAAAACCTTCCGGCAGGGTCTCGCGCACCGTTTGCTGGATCACGCGCGGCCCGGCGAAACCGATGAGCGCCTTGGGCTCGCCGATGTTGATGTCGCCTAACATCGCCAGACTCGCGGACACGCCGCCGGTGGTCGGATCGGTCATGACGGAAATGAAGGCCAGACGCGCCTCCGACAAGCGTTTTAGCGCAGCACTGGTCTTCGCCATCTGCAGCAGCGAGTACAGCGCTTCCTGCATGCGCGCGCCGCCGCTCGCCGCGAAACACACCAGGGGCAGTCGATGTTCCAGACAGTACTCGACCGCACGGACGAATTTCTCGCCCACCACCGACCCCATGGAACCGCCCAGGAAGCGGAATTCGAAGGCACAGGCCACCAGCTCCAGTCCCGCAAGCTGTCCCGCCATGACGATCAACGCATCGCGTTCGCCGGTGAGCTTCTGAGCTTGCACGGTGCGATCGCGGTAGCGTTTGGTGTCCTTGAATTTCAAGGGATCTTCGGACTCGATTTTGGCGGCGATTTCCTTGCTCGAGCCCACATCCAAAAATTTTGCCAGTCGTTCGCGTCCGTTGATGCGCATGTGATGACTGCACTTGGGGCAGACGTGAAGATTACGTTCGATTTCCGCCTTGTAGAGCACGGCATCGCAGGCGGGGCATTTGGTCCACAAACCTTCCGGTACCGAACGCGTCCGGCGCTCGGTCTTGATGCGGGACGGGACGATTCGCTCAAACCAGGACATGCGCTAGCTTACCAAAACCTGCCCGACGGCGCTGGTATGCCATAGACGGGCGGATAGTCGACGCGCCACAAACACAGGCCGGACGGCGGTGCCGTGACGCCCGCGTGACGCCGCTCGCCACCGTGCAATATCCGTCGCATCATTTGCGCCGGGTCCGCTGCGCCCTGCACATCGAGCAACGTGCCGACGATATTTCGCACCATGTGATGCAGGTAGGCGTTCGCTTCGATTTCCAGCCACACCACATCCCCATCGCGGGCCACGTCGATTCGCCGAATGTGCCGCACGGGGGTTTTCGACTGGCATTCGATGGAACGAAACGCAGAGAAGTCATGTTCGCCGATGAGTACCTGGGCAGCTCCCTGCATCGCCGTGGCATCGAGAGGCCGGTGTATCCATGCCGCGCGCGAACGCTGCAGTGCCGAACGCGCGCTGCGGTTCAGGATGTAGTACCGGTAGAGGCGGCGCAGCGCCGCGTGCCGCGCATGGAAGCCCGTCGGCACCTCGTCCGCCCATTGCAAGGCGATGGCCGGCGCCAGCCGCGTATTGACGCCGAGCACCCAGGCGCGTGGCGTACGGATCGCGGTGGTGTCGAAATGAATCACCTGACCGACGGCATGCACGCCGGAATCCGTACGCCCGGCGCAAATCGCCGTGATCGGCTCGCCGGCTACGAAGCCGAGCGCCGCTTCGACGGCATCTTGCACCGAGGCCGAATGAATTTGCGACTGCCATCCCGCATAGTCCGTGCCGTCGTACTCGACGATGGCGGCAACGCGACGGACGGCGCCGCGACGCGCAACGCCGCCGGGGCGCAGGGCATCGAACTCGGCCACGTCAGCCGGGCAGCGATTCTAGGAGACGCGACGCCTCTTGTTTCTGGCTGGACGAGCCTTCTTCCACGACCTCTTCGAGAATGCTGCGGGCACCCTCCGGATCGCCCATGTCCATGTAAGCACGGGCCAGATCGAGCTTCGTACCCACTTCGCTCATGGTCACCGGCTCCAGATCCTGATCGCCGAAATCCACCGGTTTCAGTCTGCCGGTCGCCTCGTCGGAATCGCTCACGTCCAAGTCGACGAATTTATTGCTCGGCTCCGCGTCGAACACGTCGTGCGAAAACGCATGCTCCTCGCTCGGCGGATGGTTGCGGGTGTCCTCGCTGCCCAGGGCGGATGCCAGATGGTCCAGATCCAAGTCGATGCTGTCGGCGTCGATGCCGGGGGCGTCGGCTTTGT
>CAZZXZ010000203.1:0-3203 GCA_964658135.1 uncultured Acetobacteraceae bacterium
GGCCGCAAGAATGGCATGCAGATCGGCGGCGTTCTGGCCCGTTTCGATGGTGGCCATCTGCGCAAAATATTCACGGGTCACCGCGTTGAGCTCGAAGGGGAACGGCGTCCTCTGCAGCAGGACGAGCGCATCGACGACGTGATAGATGGCGTTGTCCGGTTTCGGCAGCGAACTGTGACCGCCCGGATTGGTGGCGAGCAGCTGGTAATCGGCATAGAGTTTTTCGGTGGCCTCGAACTCCATGGTCAGAGCCTTGCCATGGTCGGTGACCACGCCGCCGGAATCTGGATTGAGCACGAACTCAGCATCGATGAGCTCACGGTGATTTTTCAGCAGCCAGTCGACCCCGTTCGACTTGCCGCCCTCTTCGTCCGCGGTGAGAGCGAGAATGATGTCCCGGTCGGGAACGAAGCCTTCCCGCTTCAGACGGATGAAATCGGTCACCACGATGGCATCGCTGACCTTCATGTCCTGGGTGCCCCGACCATAGTAGTAGCCATCCTGCTCGACGAACTGAAAAGGATCGGTGGACCAGTCCTCGCGCCGAGCTTCGACCACGTCCAGGTGTCCTATGATGAGCACCGGCTTGAGATTGGACCCCGGCCTGCCGCGATACCGGGCGATCATGTTGCCCTTGCGCTCGTTGGGACCCAGCACAGTCACATCCGCCGCCGGGAATCCGGCATCCAACAGGCGCTGCGCCATTGCCTTTGCCGCCACCGTCGTGCTGCCGACGGAATCGGTGGTGTTGATCTCGATCAATTGTTTGAAGATGTCGTGCGCCAGCGCGCGGGAGGCCTCGCTGCTCTGTGGCGCTGCGGACCAGGCACATTGAACGCTGAGCGCGAGCAACGCTGCGCCGATTGCCGGCATGGGAAAAAGGTTTTTCAAAAAAAGAACTCCGGCCGGTTAGAAATCGAGAATGTAGGGAATGGACGTGCGAGTCAACCATGCGCCGACCCGGGCCGTTTTTCACATTCCAGATGTTATTCTAATGAAAGATACGACTAAATTTTCACCGGGAGTTGAGACACATGGCGGCAAAGAAGCAGCCCGCGCCGCAGGCCGGCGAGGCCGCAGTGACGCGGGAGGCCGCAGAGGCCGCGGTGCGCACGCTGCTGCGCTGGGCGGGTGAGGATCCGGGCCGCGAAGGGCTGCTGGATACGCCCAAACGGGTGGTGAAAGCCTATGGCGACTGGTTTTCAGGCTATGCGTCCGATCCCGGCGAATATTTACGGCGCACGTTTCAGGAGGTCGAGGGCTACGATGAAATGGTGATTCTGCGGGACATTTCCTTCGAGTCGCATTGCGAGCATCACATGGCGCCCATCATCGGACGGGCGCATGTTGGTTATCTGCCCACCGATCGCGTCGTCGGCATCAGCAAGCTGGCGCGGGTCGTGGACGGATATGCGCGACGCTTTCAAGTGCAGGAAAAGCTCACGGCCCAGATAGCCGGCTGCATCAACGACATCTTGCAGCCGCGCGGCGTCGGCGTCGTCATCGACGCGGTGCATCAGTGCATGACCACCCGCGGAGTCCACAAGCGCGGCGTGTCGATGGTGACCAGCAAGATGCTCGGCTCGTTTCGCGAGGACCCGCGCACGCGCCAGGAGTTTCTGCGCTTCATCGACATCGAAGGCGCGGGACGCCGCTGATTAATTGCGTCTGCCGCCGAGACCGCGGGACGGCATCAAATCAACCGAGAACGTGTACTTGTGCCGCTCGCCCGCCTGCAAAGCGCCGACACCGACGACGTGCCGCGCAACCTTTTCACCGCGCTCGTTGGTGATCGATATGACGACGCAGTATTCGCACTGCTCGTCCGCCACCGGATGGTGAATCGACCCCTCGATACGCATCGCCGAGACGCCCTTGCTTTCGGTGTCTCCGCTGCCGCCGGAATTGAACCTCAGGTGATGGTGGCAGCCCGGGCAGATGCTGGCGCTTTGCAGCACCGTCGCCCGGCAGTGCGGGCAGGCACGAGTGGCGCCCAAGGTGCCCGGACGTACGACGCTCATCAGGAGCCTAGCTCTTGCCGACCGCCACGCCCGAGGTAGTGGCCATCTTGAGGGACTTCTCTTCGTCCCAGCCGAATTCGACGTGCCCGCGCATGCGTGAACCGGCCGCAACGGTGATGGAACCGGCCTTGACGTCGCCGACGATGATGCCACCTTCCAGCACGTCGAGACGCCTGGCCGATTCGATGTTGCCCTGTAACTCACCGCCGACGACGACGATCCCGGCCAATACCTGGCCGACCAGATGTGCGCCCGGTTCGATGCTGAAATTGCCGTCGATGCGCACGTCACCCTTGAAGCGGCCGGCGATCCTGACGTTGCCGGTGCCTTCGATCTTACCTTCGATCGACAGGTTGGCGGCGATCACCGATTCGCCACCCTCGACCCTGTTCGGCACCGCGGCCGGGGCCTGGGCTATGCCCGGGGCCGGACGACGCGGGGCCACGGCGAGCGCCGGGTCGCTGGCAACGTTGCTGCGCGGTTCCGCACGCTCGGTCGTTGTACGGTCCGGCAGTGGCGACGGAGGGATGGCGGAGCCCGCAGTGGCGGGCGTGGGGTTTTCTTTCCAAAGTGCCATGACTTGTTTCTCCCGCATTTGATGTAGATAAAGCCTACACGCTAACGCCTGAATATGTCACTCGGAGGATCGTCTTAAAATGGAGACCCAATCGACAGTCCGGAGCAGAAGCACCGCGCCACCGACTTCGATTACACTGCAGCCTGCGACCACCGGGGCATCACTCTTGTTTCAACATCTGAATCGCTTGAACCCGGACGCCATCCTCGGCCTGATGGCAAAATTTCGCGCCGACCCATCGACCGCGAAAGTCGATCTCGGGGTGGGCGTGTTCCGCGACCTCAGCGGCAATACGCCGGTGCTCGACTGCGTCCGCGGTGCCGAACAGACTCTGTTGGCGGCCCAGACGAGCAAATCGTACGTGAGCCCCGCCGGCCGCGAGGAGTTCAACTCAGGCGTCGAGGAGCTGGTGCTCGGCGGCATGCATCCGGCGCGCCGCGCACGCCGGACGCGTACCGTCCAGGCGCCCGGAGGCTGCGGTGCGCTACGGGTGGGCGCCGAACTCATCCGCGCCGCCTCGCCGACCGCGGCGGTGTACGTCAGCGACCCCACCTGGGGTAATCACATTCCGCTGCTGGGCGGGTCCGGCCTGCGTCTGGAGCGCT
>CAZZXZ010000204.1:0-3148 GCA_964658135.1 uncultured Acetobacteraceae bacterium
CTGCACCGACACGAATTTAGGGTTGGGCTGCAGATCGTGTGAGCTGCAATAGCCGAGCGCAATATCGATCTTGTGCTGATCGAAGGCGTAGTCCAGCGCATTTCTACCCGCCGGCACCGGGGGATTGTGTTCACCGCCGACCAATTGCTGAGCTTTTGCTTTAAGGATGGCGCCGGCACCCGGCCGCAATCGATCCGCCCGGTCGAAGACCTGCCAAGCATAGTCACCGCCCGGATCAGCCTGGGGCGTCGACGTACCGATCCCCACCTTCGGCTCCAACAAACGATCGAGCAGATTGCGCGACGTGAGACCGAACCCGGGTAAGGCGGTCGCGCACATCCGGTTTCTTGCCATGACCACCGGCTGAGTGGCAAGCCCGGCGTCGGCCAGCTTGCGCGGATGGGTGATGTTGGCGGAGGCAAAAATGTCCGCCTGCTCGCCCTTCTCGATGCGCTCGAGCAAGAGCCCGGCCGCACCGAAGTCCACCTGAACCGTTTCGTGGGTCTTCTCTTCGTACAGATGAATCACGGCGATCATGGCACCCGTCAGACTCCCCGCGGCGAGCACTTTGACCGGTACTTCGGCCTGCATTTCGGCCGGCACCTGGGCCGGCGAAACCGACGCAAGCGTCATCGCAGCCAGCAACAACAACGTGTAATCGATGCGCATCGGTTCAAAACTCCAGTTGGAAGGAGGCGCGCACCCAGCGCGGCGTGCCCAAGGTGCCGGTGCCGTTCCCGGCACCGGTATAGCCATTCTGGCCACTCGGTGTGATGTTCGCCCAGTAACGCCGGTCGGCGAGGTTGTCGACGGTGAGGTTCCAATTCGCCACGAAACCCCACAAGCGGCCCGAATAACGCGTACCGATATCCACGGTGGTGAAGCCGGCGACCTCGAAGGAATTGGCGTTGTCGCCGAAGCGCGCCGACGCGTAGCGTCCATGGACATTGAAGGCCAAGCCCGGCACGGCCACGATGCGGTAGTCGAGCAGCATGCTGGTGACCACTTTGGACAAACCGAGCACCTGTTTGTCGTCCGTCGCCGCGACGCCCGTGTGGGTTACGCGCGGATCGAGGTACGTCACGCCACCGAAGATGCTGAGCGTATCACCCAATGTTCCACTCGCCGACCATTCGACGCCGTCGTTGGTCTGATCGCCCTGCTGGCTGAAGACATTGTTCGCACCGACCACCGCGTACGGACGCCGGATGCGAAACGCATCGGTCGCCAGATTAACGCCCCCAACCGCCCATTTGAGCCCCAATTCATACTGCTTTGCCCGATACGGCGCGAGTTCGGTACCCATGTTGGCCGACATGGCCGGCGCGATGTCGCCCTGTTGCAAGCTGTCGGCGTACGACCCGTACATCGACATATCGGCCGCGAGCTCATAGGACAGCGTCTCGTTCTGACTCACTCCGTTCGCGTTGTACCGGCTCGTCGTCGCACCGGTTTTACCGAAGTTGGCCACGTCGATCCAACTTTGACTGGCGATCAACCCAAGCGACCAATGAGTGGCGAACGCCAGCGTGTCGCCCAAGGTTACCGACTGTTGCTCGGTATGCAGCGACTCGTAGCGATTCTCGAAATTTGGAAACTCCGGTTCGGCAAACAGCTTGGGGTCGGCAAGATTGGAACTCCCCAACAAGATCGCCCCGCTTTGATACGGCGTGAAACGATTCCAGTTGAACCCGGTATTGGACGCGATCACATCATGAGTGATGGGACCGGTGTCAATGTGTCCATCGAGCGCCACAGTGTTGCTCCAGATGCGATCCAGACTAAACGTAGTCGTGGCGGCCGTTGTCGTATAGGCGCCCGAGCGATTGGTCAGCGTGTTCGTCGGCACCGTGGACGCGCGATCGCTGTCCTGTTGCAGAGCGCCGGCCGAGAGGTGCCAGGCAGCATTAAAGTCCTGCTTGATGCGTCCATCAAACGTCTTCGTCACGTTGTCGTCGCCGGCGTAGGGCTGGCCCAAGCCGACGGTGGTCGGGTTGGGGGCTGCGGGAAATGGCACGTTGTTGGCGAGCGCGAACGTGCCGGACAAGCCTTTATCGACGTAGTGATAACGGCTGCCGTCGAGCTCGAGCTTGGTGTCGGGCGTCAAGGCGTAGTCGAGCGCGAGGCTGACCAGCGTACGTTCCAAACGACTGAGCTGCACATACCCCTCGCCGCGATCCGCCAGCACCTCGACGCGATAGCCGAAGCGCTTGTTCTCGCCCAGCGAATCACCGACATCGGCATTGGCGAGCAGCGAGCCTTTGGTCGTGTAACCCAGCGTGAGGCTGCGGAAGGGATCGAGGGTGGGGCGCTTCAAGACGTAATTGAAGGTACCCGCCGGATTCGCCGGCCCGTAGAGAGCGCCAGCCAAGCCGTTCAACACTTCGATACGATCGAATTGTTCGACCGGATAGTCCGTGGTGCTCGCCATGTTCATGCCATCGATGCGCGTATTCTGCACCACGCCCGCCTGCATGCCGCGAGTCTGCGGCCGGATGTTTTCACCCTGCACCGAGGGCAGATATTGAAAAACCTCGCGCACGCTCTTCAGCTGCTGGTTTTGACTCAGATCGCCCGGCACCACATCGATCGAATACGGCGTATCGATCACGGATCGGTCCGCGAGGGGACCGATGCGGATGTCCTTCGTGCGGTAATCTGGCGGCTCACGCTCGCCAATCACCGTGACCTTGTCCAAGGTTGCCGCGCCATCGTCGGCAAACGAAACTTGGACGAATCCAAGCGTTGCGACCAAGGGCAGCACCGGCAGACACGCTCGGCAAAAACGACCACATATGATCATGAAAACGACTCGCGCCGAAGCGACCGCCCGAGGACGTCGATGGGGATCGCGCCCGGCGAATGGGTATCCCGTGTGGCAATTTCGTTATGTTTGATCGAATATAGTGGATTGCAATAGAAAAGTCCTAGATCTTCTCCTGAGCTATTGCCAAAACGGCGACCGCGTCAGTCAGCCCATTCTTTTGGAAGTTGTGCGCATTGCCACTTTTCAATTAAAACGTTCATGCAGGCGGCAATTCAAAAAATTCGAGATGACTGTCGTGGTTGCAGCCGTAATGCACGGTGTGACGGCCATTGTTTCGCGTCTTCGGGGGAAATACCCCACGGGTGCATCGGGCGCAGGAAG
>CAZZXZ010000205.1:0-3118 GCA_964658135.1 uncultured Acetobacteraceae bacterium
CGCGGAAATAGTCGGTGCCGGCCACGCTGCCGCCAACCGGCGGGCGGGTACTGTCCACGATTCTGCCGCTGGCATCGGCAATGCTGACGGTGAACAGCAGGTCCGGCGGCAGCAAGCCTCTGTCCCGAAGTTCGACAAGTGCACCGCGGCCGCCCAGTCGCTGCTGCCAGAACGTCACGAGATTCAGGGTCTGATCGATTTCGCGCAGCGCACGCACCACCTGCGCTTCGTACGTATCTAGCAACTCGCCGGCATTGGCCACCGCAGCATGCTCCGCAGCGGCATAACCCGCCGAAATCACGGCGAGAACGCTGCTCCAGATCAGCGCCAGCAGACAGGCGGCGATGACCGGAAACAGTATCTGCGGCTGCGAAATATTGGTCAGGGCGCGATTAAACGCGCTTTTCTTACCCACAGCAGGCCCCGACCGGCGATTCCATTGATTGAAAGCCTACCAGACACGGATGAAAATCGCGGAAGGGAGCGCACAGAACGACGAACTGGCGCCGGATCGATCCAACTGCAGCTGTCGTTCGTCAAAATTAAGTTAAGCCTCAGATAACCGATTATTCTTGCATGAAATGCTATTCTGCCGATATTATTACGCTCAAATATCAATGTGGCGAACCAACGTGGTGCGCCCCGGCTTCAAGGCTTGGAATGTTGGTTATCATGCCCCGCGGGACTGCCTCACGCCACGTCTCGCCCTAGCCACCCTGCAAGAGATTTTCATGTCAAAACAATCCAGCGAGAAGAAGTTGACTCCCGCACCCGGCGACGTTGACATCGATATCGATGAAGCAACCCGTCTCGAGTTGTATCGACTACAAGTGCTGCTGCGCGAATCCGAGCAGCGGGCCTACGATCTGTTTCTGCAAAACCTTGTCAAAGGCACCAGTCATTTATCCCTCGGCCAGGAGGCCATTGCGGCCGGCTGTGCCGCCGCCATGAAGCCCGGCGATCTCAGCTTCTGCACCTATCGCGGGCATGCGCACACGCTGGCGCGGGGCGTGGCCGTGGAGAAGGTGCTTGGCGAATTGATGGGACGGGACAACGGACTGATGCGCGGCAAGGGCGGATCGATGCACCTGACCTCCGTCGAGCACGGCGTCATGGGATCCTATGCCATTATCGGCGCCCACCTGCCCATAGCCTGTGGCGCCGCGTGGCGCGCGCAGTACAAGGGTCAATCGGATGTCTCGGTTTGCTTCTTCGGCGACGGCACCACCAACATCGGCGCCTTCCACGAAGCACTGAACCTAGCGGTGATCTGGAAATTGCCCGTGGTCTTCGTGTGCGAGAATAATTTGTACATGGAATACACCCCGATCAGCGAGGTGACAGCCGTGCATCACCCGGCGGCGGACCGGGCCAGCGCCTACGGGTTGCCGAAAATCGTCATCGACGGCAACGACGCCGATGTGGTTTACAAGACCATGAGCGAGGTGTTCGACCGGGCGCGGCGCGGCGACGGACCGTCATTGGTCGAATGTCTCACCTACCGCTATTCGGGCCACTCGCGTGCGGATCCCGCCAAGTATCGGCCGGAAGGCGAGTTGGAGCGGTGGAAGCAGCGCGACCCCGTGAAGATCTACAAGGAGCGGCTGACGGGTCTGGGCTTCAAGACGACGCGCCTGGCGGAAATCGACGCCGAGGTCCGGCGCATCGTGGATGCGGCCACCGAGGCCTGTAAGGCCGCGCCGACCACGTCGACGGATATTTTGTTCACGGATGTGTACGCGGATGGAGGCTGGGCATGGCGGAATTGACGTATCGCGACGCCGTCGCCCGGGGCATCGCCCAGGAAATGGCACGTGACGAGGATGTGGTGTTTCTGGGAGAGGACATCGCCAAAGCCGGCGGCGTTTTCAAGGCAACCGTGGGTTTGCTGGACAAGTTCGGTCCGCTGCGCGTGCGTGACACCCCCATTTCGGAACAAGCCATACTGGGCGCCGCCATGGGCGCGGCGATGACGGGCCTCAAGCCCATTGCCGAGATCATGTTCGCCGACTTTCTGGCGGTGTGCTACGACTACGTGGCCAACGAGTTCCCGAAGAGCCGTTACATGACCAACGGCCAGGTGAAGTGCCCCTTGGTGGTTCGTCTGGGGAATGGCGGCGGCGCTCGCTTCGGCGCGCAGCACAGCCAGTGCGTCGAGAATTGGTGCATGCAGTTCCCCGGCTTGAAGGTGGTCGCACCCTCCTCCCCGGTGGACGTCATCGGTTTGTTGGCCGCTGCGGTGCGCGACCCGAATCCGGTGATCTTTCTGGAACACAAATCCTTGTACGCCAGCAAGGGCGAAGTGCCCGACGGCGAGATCGTCGACACGCTGGGATCGGCGAAAATTCTGCGCGCCGGAGCCGACTGCAGCGTGATTGCCCTCGCCATGATGGTGCCGCGCGCACTGGCAGCCGCCGAACGGCTGCAGAGCGAATACGGCATCAGCTGCGAGGTGGTGGACGTGCGCTCGCTCGTGCCGCTCGATACGCAGACCATTCTGGGATCGGTGGCGAAGACCCATCGGGTGTTCACCGTCGAGGAAAATCCGCGCGTGCTCGGCTGGGGCGCCGAGATCGTGTCCATCATCGCCGACGAAGCCTTCTATGACCTGGATGGACCGCCGGTGCGCATCACCACGCCGCACATTCCCCTGCCGGCCGCCGATATTCTCGAGGATTTGGCCATTCCGAGCGTCGCGAGAATCGTCGAGACCATCCATCGTTCAATGACCAGCTGAGTTGAAGGAAATCTTCGCATGGACATTCTGATGCCGCAGCTCGGTGAAACCGTCACCGAGGGCAAGATCATCAGCTGGCTGCGCGCGGTCGGCGATACCATCGCCCATGGCGACCTGCTGTTCGAAATCGAAACCGACAAGGTGTCTATGGAAGTGGAGGCCACCGGCGCGGGCCGGCTCGCCCAGATCCTCGTGCAGGCAGGTGACACCGCGCCGGTCGGTGCGTTGGTTGCCGTGATTGCGGATGAAGCCGGGCACGCAGCCGGTGCGCCGGCCATGGCGCCCCCTGCCAGTCCAACCTCGGCCTCCGCAGGCGTCGAGGCGCCGCCGGGCAGCGCCGCCGCCCCAACGCCCGCGGCTGCGCACGCGGCGAACGGAGCC
>CAZZXZ010000206.1:0-3107 GCA_964658135.1 uncultured Acetobacteraceae bacterium
CGCCGCGCGGCGCTCCGCCAGAATTATCACGCTCGGATGCAGCGCAACCCGGAGTCTGTCCGCGAGGAGCAGCGTCGTTGGCGCGTCGCTCACGCTGACGAGGTCAACCGCAGGCAGCGCGAGTATCGTCGCGAGCGCGCCGCGCGCCAACGCACGCCGAACGCCGCCCCCACGGCCGAGCAATCCGCCAAGCAGTGGCAGGCATACCGCGCGCAACACGGGGCCGGGCCGACGGCGGAGGACTCTGCCCGCGCCTGGCAGGCGTGGCGGCAGCGTGACCCGGCCCGCGCCCCGGACCCTGAAGCCGGCTCCAAACCACCCCCCGACCGCGATCACGATCTTGGCCTATGAGGACCTCCCCATGATGTCAGCATTGCAGAACCTCACTCACGGCACCCGCGGCCTCGAGTTCGCCTATGGCATTGCCTGGGTCGCCTTGCTGGCCGGACTACGCAGCGGTCACGCTTCGGCGGGGAAGTTGCTGATGTCGCCCTTGCTGGCGATCCCTGTGACGTTGATGGCCTCCCTGCTCGTTGCGTTGATGAGCTCCTTATGGTCCCCTTCGACCGGGAGTTCCTTTGTGGTGGTTCAGCTCGCCTTCAACATGCTGTGCTTCGCTGGCGCGAGTTACGCCGCCGGTCGGGCACTCGCGCGAAGGGAGTCATCATCGGACTCCACGCATCGGCGCGGCGCGGTCGTCACGGGCGCGTCGGTCGGCCCCGCTCGGCACGCTGACGGTATGACGCTCGCTGGCATCCCGGTCGCCTTGGCCGATGAGACTAAGCATTTCAAGCTCATCGGTACCACCGGCACCGGCAAGAGCACCGCGATCCGCGAACTGTTGAGCGCGGCGCTGGCGCGCGGCGATCGCGCCATCATTGCCGACCCTGATGGTGGCTATCTCGCGCGCTTCTACGATGCCGCGCGCGGCGACGTCATCCTCAATCCCTTCGATGGCGAGGCACGGAAGTGGGATCTGCTGGCGGAGATCACCAACGATTACGATGTCGAACAGCTTGCCCGCTCGCTGATCCCGGACAGCGGCGATTCCGATCGCACCTGGGTCGGCTATGCGCGCACCTTGTTCGGCGCCGTCGTGCAACAAGCCATTGCCGTGCAGGCCCGCGACGACGTCGAAATCTATCGCCTGCTGACCGCCGCCTCGCTCGAAGAGCTGCGCGTGCTCTTGGCCGGTACGCCCGCCGGACCGTTCCTCGAACCCGGCAATGAAAAAATGTTCGGCTCCGTGCGTTCGATCGCAAGCTCCGCGGTCGCTGCACTCAAGTACACCACGCGTCAGCAGGCCGCACCCCTCTCAGTACGCCGCTGGGTCAGAGACGGCGCAGCCCGCAGCGCGGGCGGGCAGGGCGGCGTCCTGTTTCTGCCATATAAAGCCGGTGAGATCGCCGCGTTGCGCTCGATGATTTCAGCGTGGCTGCGCATCGGCATCTTCGAAGCCATGGATCGCGACGAGGCCGACCAGCGCCTCTGGTTCGTCGTCGACGAACTCGATGCTCTGGGTGAGATCGACGGACTGAAAGATGCGCTCGCTCGCCTGCGTAAATTCGGCGGCCGCTGCATCTTGGGTTTTCAGTCGATCGCCCAGGTGTCCGGCACTTACGGTCGCGGCATCGCCGAGACCATCGTCGAAAATTGCGGTAACACCCTCATCCTGCGCTGCTCCGCCAGCGAGCGCGGCGGCACCTCCGAATTTGCATCCAAGCTCATCGGGCAGCGCGAGGTCATCCATACCACCAGCGCCACCACGAACCGCTCCGGAGAATGGCGCGCCTCCACTACGAGAAGCCAGCAACTGAAAATAGAGCCCGCCAAGATGGCCTCGGAAATTGAACGGCTGCCGGACCTCGAGGGTTTTCTCAAGCTGGCCTCGGTCCCGGACTGGCAGGAGGTGACGCTCACGCCGGCGGGCGACGCCACCCCCGCCCGCGCGCGCAAACCCGCCGTCGTCGCACCGCCCCGCGCACCGCAGCCAGAAGCTCCCGCCCGTCAGACCAAGGTTCGTTCACGCAAAACGAAGGCCGCCGCACGTGCCGCACCGGACCGTGCAACTGGCGAGACTCGCGCTGGCACGGCAGAATGACGCACCCAGTCACTGGACACCGCCGTGCAACGCACTTATCTGTTCGTCCCGCCCGAGGAGAAATCCGAAGTCCAAGGGCTCGGCGCCCACTGGGACGCCGAATCCAAGCGCTGGTACGTCGACACCGGGGAGACGTTCAGCCGCTTCGCGAGATGGCTCCCGGCCGTGCCGCACGATGACGACTCGCCGCACGATGACGAATACATCATCGCCTCTTCGCACGCATACGTCGCCGTGGCATCCACCGGTTGCCAATGCTGCCGTGCACGCATCGACGTCATCTGTATTCACTGTGCCAGCGGCACCGTAGCGGACGAACCACTGGCGCAGTTCACCGTGTCCGACATTTGGGCCATCGACGATGCGCTCGCCCGACAGTTGACGGCATGGCCCACCTTTCGACGCGTGAACGGTCTCGACGCCGACGACGCCTATTTCGCGAACCATTGCCCCCACTGCGGCGCGCCGCAAGACGATATGTACCTGCATTCCGAACCCGACGAACCCTTCTTTAATATCCCAGCCGCGACGCGCGGCTCCATCACGGTTACACCCCTCGCGGGATCCATCCGGTTGAGCGGCAACGAACACTTCGAAGTAACCTGAGACTCGGCGGCCGGATGCGAAGATTCCGTTGCGGACATGGTTTCGCAGTTAAGCGCAGGAATCGCATCCTTGGAGTACGCCGGAAATGCCAATTCCACCGCATCCATCGTGAAAGCGATCAAGCCTCATCCGCCGAAAAGCTGTACAAACCTCAAACTGCGAAGCGCGTCGCGTGCTTCGGGGTCGTGCGGCGCACGGTCCGCCTATATCATTGGACTATGTCAATCATGCCCTCAGCTCATCTATTTCAAAAAGATTCGTTGCGTCGTTTTCGCGGTGCCGCGTCGGCGGTGCCGCTCCTCGTCTTCGTGCTCTGCTCCGCCTGTACCACGTCGGGCGGCCGTAACCAGGCCGAGGATGACCCCACGTTGATTGCGCCCGCTGCAGCGCCCAAAGATCC
>CAZZXZ010000207.1:0-3034 GCA_964658135.1 uncultured Acetobacteraceae bacterium
CCCAACTTTATGATTCAGGGCGGCGACCCCCATGGTGACGGCACCGGCGACGCCCGCCACGTCGGCTGGCGAACACAAACCGAAAAACGACGAATCGACCGTAACCTCTCCCATGGTCGGCACGTACTATTCGGCCTCGGCGCCAGGCGCGAAATCGTTCGTAGAAATCGGCATGGAGATCAAGGTCGGCCAGATTTTGTGCATCATCGAAGCGATGAAAATGATGAACCAGATCGAATCCGACAAAGCAGGACGCGTCACCGCCATTCTCGCCAAGAACGGAGAGCCCGTCGAATTCGGCCAACCTCTCTTCATCGTCGAATAGTCGCGATGATCGAAAAAGTCGTCATCGCCAATCGCGGCGAGATAGCGCTCCGCATCCTGCGCGCTTGCCGTGAACTCGGCATCAAAACGGTCGCCGTCCATTCCACCGCCGACTTCAATACCAAGCACGTGCTGTTGGCGGACGAGACGGTGTGCATCGGTCCGCCGCAATCCGCTCTTTCCTATCTCAACATGCCCGCCATCATCAGCGCGGCTGAAGTGACCGACTCGGTCGCGATACATCCGGGCTACGGTTTTCTCTCGGAAAATGCCGATTTCGCCGAGCGCGTCGAGAAGAGCGGCTTCATCTTCGTCGGGCCCCGCGCCGAAACCATTCGTCTGATGGGCGACAAAGTGTCGGCGATCAAGGTGATGAAGGCGGCGGGCGTTCCCTGCGTCCCCGGCTCCGATGGCCCACTCGGCAGCGACGTCGATGAGAACTTTCGTATCGCGAAGGACATCGGCTATCCGGTCATCATCAAAGCGTCGGGCGGCGGCGGTGGTCGCGGCATGCGCGTGGTGCACACCGACGCCTCGCTGTTGAACGCCATCAGCGTGACGCAGTCCGAAGCGCTCGCGGCGTTCGGCAACCCCCAGGTCTATATGGAAAAGTTTCTGGAGAAGCCGCGCCATATCGAATTCCAAGTATTGGCCGACAATTACGGCAACGTCGTGCATCTGGGCGAGCGCGACTGCTCCATGCAGCGGCGACATCAAAAGGTCATCGAGGAAGCACCGGCACCTGGCCTCTCGCCGAAACAGCGGAAAACCATGGGCGAACGATGCGCGCGGGCGTGTCGTGAAGTCGGCTACCGCAATGCCGGCACTTTGGAGTTTCTGTATCAGGACAACGAATTCTTTTTTATCGAAATGAACACCCGCGTCCAGGTGGAGCATCCCGTCACGGAATTGGTGACCGGTATCGACATCGTCAAAGCGCAGCTCCTCATCGCCGCGGGAGAACCGCTGCCCTACGAACAGAAGGACATCGAGATCAGGGGTCACGCCATCGAGTGCCGGATCAACGCCGAAGATCCGAAAACATTCGTCCCCTCGCCCGGCCCGGTGCGGCTGTGGCATGCGCCCGGCGGTCCGGGCATCCGCGTCGACAGTCACGTCTATACCGGCTACAACGTGCCGCCGTTCTACGACTCTATGATAGGCAAGGTCATCGCTTCCGGCGAAACGCGCGAGACGGCCATCGCGCGCATGCGCAACGCGCTCGCGGAAATGGTGGTCGAGGGCATCAAGACGAACATTCCCCTGCATCAAGAGATTTTCAATCACTCGGCGTTCCGCCAGGGCGGCACCGACATTCATTATCTAGAACGGCGTCTGGGATTGAAGTGAGCGCACAGGGCGATCCGCGCGGTGCCTACTATGAAATTGAATTTCCGCTCGCCGCGCTCGACAGCGACGCGGTCGAGGCGGCATTGTTCGAGCTCGACGCCAGTTCTATCACGTTGCTCGATCGCGGTGACGAACCGGTGTTGGAACCCAAACCCGGTGAAATAAGATTATGGAGCGACACGCTGGTGCGCGCTCTGTTTGCCGCAGGACTCGACACCGCGGTGGTCAAACTCGAATACCTAGCCGCACACTTCGGCGCCCACATCACGGAGACGGCGCGGGTCCGCGCGGTCGAGAACAAAGACTGGGAACGCGTCTGGCTCACCGATTGGAAATCGATGCGCTTCGGTCGACGCTTGTGGGTGTGTCCGACGGTCGCCGCCGCGCCGGCGGATCCCGACGCCGTGGTCGTGAGATTGGATCCGGGACTCGCCTTCGGTACGGGCACCCATGCGACGACGGCTTTGTGCCTGCAAATTCTGGAATCCTTGCCGTTGGCGGGACGTTCGCTCATAGACTACGGTTGCGGCTCCGGTATTTTAGGAATTTCGGCGTTAAAAATGGGGGCGGCCCACGTCACCGCGGTCGATATCGACCCGCAAGCCCTGCTGGCCACTCGCGAAAATGCCCGGCGCAACGACGTCGCGTCGGCCATCGAAGTTCAAGGTGTCCCGGCCGTGTTGCGACCGGCGAGTTGCGTGGTGGCGAATATTCTTGCCGGTCCCTTGATCGAATTGGCGCCGATCCTGACCGCCGCCTGCGAATTGGGCGGCGATCTCCTGCTGTCGGGACTGCTGAAAACTCAGGCTTATGCGGTCAAGGCAGCTTACGCTGCCGCGTTCGACGAGATGCACATCGTGGTCCGCGACGACTGGTGTTGCCTACACGGCCGGAGAACCCGCTAACGTGTTCACGCAGTGCCGCCAATGCCACACGGTGTTTCGCCTCTCCGCCGAAACGCTGCGGGCGGCCGCCGGCCAGGTACGCTGCGGCCGGTGCGGCGAAGTTTTCAGCGCCTTGGCCAACCTGTCCGGTACGGTCGATGCCTTCACTCAACGCGAATCCTCGCTCGATCTGGAAACGCGGGCCGACGAAATTCTCGAGGCCACCGATACGCAGATCGAACCGACCGAGGATACTTATCTGCCGGCCGGGATGGAAATCGCGCATCTGCAATTCATCGATTCGCCCGACGACGACTTCGCATCCGAAACGTCGCTCGAGTTCACCCTACCCGCGGGCGAGTTGGACAAGATATTCGTCGAAACCCAGCCCAGCGCCCTGGATCAGCTCGCGGCCGAAGTGCACGAACTGCCCCCGCATCCGGAAGCGATGGCTGCACCGCCCGTGGCAAACCCCG
>CAZZXZ010000208.1:0-2946 GCA_964658135.1 uncultured Acetobacteraceae bacterium
GGTCTGCCCGCGCGGCGCCCGCGCTCGCGCCCGCCCGCGGCTACGTCTTCAAAATCTGCGCATGATGCTGCAGATGATCCGCCATGAAAGTCTGAATGAAGTAGTAACCATGATCGTAGCCTTCCTGCATGCGCAGGTTGAGCTTCTGTCCGGAGGTCGCGGCACCGGACGCGAACTTTTCCGGCAACAGCTGCCGATCCTTGAAAAATTGATCCGCCGTGCCCTGGTCGATGAGTATGGGCGTGGGAAAAGCACGTCGGGCAACGAGTTCGCTGGCGTCGTAGTCGCGCCACGTCTGCGAATCGGCGCCCAGATAATGACTGAACGCTTTCTGGCCCCACGGGCACTGCATGGGAGCGGCAATCGGTGCGAAGGCGGATACGGACTTGAATTGTGCGGGATTGCGCAAGGCGAGCGTCAGCGCCCCATGCCCACCCATCGAATGCCCGAACAGGCCGATCGATTCGACCCGCACCGGCAGACTGGTAGCGACCAGCCCGTACAATTCGCGCGCAACGTAACTATACATGCGGTAGTGGGACGACCAAGGCGCTTCGGTTGCGTCCACATAAAACCCGGCACCCACGCCGAGATCCCACGTCGTCGCGTCGCCCGCGATGCGCGGTTCGCGCGGACTCGTATCCGGTGCGATCAACATCAGGCCGAGTTCGGCGGCGAGCGCTTGGGCGTGTGCCTTGGTGGGGAAGGTCTCCTCCGTGCAGGTCAACCCCGCCAGGTAAAAGAGCGCCGGTACTTTTCCGCGCTGTGCCTGCGGCGGATAGTAGACAGAGAACTTCATGGGCCCGCGAGTTTCACGCGAATCGTGTCGGTAGAAACGTTGAATGCCACCATAACAGGCATGTTCGGAAATCGCTTGCATAAGAGCCGTAGGATATCCTAAACGGCCCTATCCGACGTGGAGCCTGCCGATGAACATAGAATTCTCCTCGATCGAGGCGCGCGTCATGGGCTGCCTGATCGAAAAAGAGATCACGACTCCGGATCAGTATCCGCTGTCGCTCAATGCGCTCACCAATGCCTGCAACCAGAAAACCAATCGCGAACCCGTGCTCGAACTCGGCGAAGCCGCGGTTCAGCAGACCGTCGATGCGCTGATGAAAAAACACATGGTGAGCGACAAGTCCGCCGGCTACGGCGGCCGCGTCACCAAGTACAAGCATCGCTTTTGCAATACCGAATTCGGGTCGCTGAAATTCTCGAAGCAGGCGCTGGGGATATTGTGCGTTTTATTGCTGCGCGGACCGCAGACGCCCGGCGAGTTACGGTCCCGGACCAATCGCTTGTGCGAATTCGACGATGCCGCGCAGGTCGAGGCCACCTTGCAGCATTTGATGGAACGCGAAGACGGACCGTTCATCGCCAGGTTGCCGCGTGCCGCAGGATCGCGCGAGTCTCGATTCGCGCATCTATTTTCCGGCATGATCGAATCGGTTCCCGCCAGCGACGAGCCGGTCGAAGCGGCCCCCTCGAGCGGCTCATTGAGTCAGCGGGTCGCACAGCTCGAAGACCTCGTGGTATCGATGCGCAGCGAACTCGATGCACTCAAGAGCCGATCCTAGGGCGGCAATGACGCGGTTTGTTTGGCAATGCCCTCGCGTTCTTGCAGCCACTTATCGAACCCCTCCACCGCGGCGGCACTCATGCCGTTTCGATCGGCGCGATGGTCAGTGGCCCAGAGCTGCATCACGGACATCAACTGATCCGCGAGCGCGCGATCGTGATTGAAAAGATCCATATACGCGCTCTTCGCGTCGTCCAATCGATCGATGGCTACGTACGCCTCGGCCCGATGTTCGATCGCTTCGAGTAGATCCGGTTTCAGGGCGAGGGTGTGATTGTAATCGTCCACCGCTTCGGCGTAGGCGCCGAGCTTTAGATGGATGTAGCCTACGTTGTTCCAGGCTTCGGACATGTCGCCTTTGTTGCTCAAGGCCTCGGTGAACTGATCCAACGCCCGTCCATAGGCATCGTTCTTCTTCTCCAAGGCGTCGTTCTTTTTGTCCGCGTTCGGTGCACTGGCGGCTGCCGCTTCGTAGGCCTTCGCTTTTGCCAACGACTTCATGCCCGCCTTGTACGCCTTGTCGGCCGCCACATCCGGCTTCTCGGTACGCGGCGTTCCTTCGATTTCTCCGGTGGGTTGGCCCGCCCCACCCCCACCCGGACGGCCGCTCGAGCCACCCATGCCCCCCATACCGCCCATGCCACCGCCCTGCCCACCCATCTGCGCGAGCGCGAGGTGGGGGCCGAATGCGAGAACGGCCGCCAGATATCCGGTGCAAACGGTTAAAGTCCTTGGCATGGAGCACTCCGCGATTTCGAGAACTGCAATCTTAGTTTCTTAACGTCATGGGCGTTGGAATTTTTAACGGCGCTCGCGGTCCTTATTGACGCGATGCCTCTTCGATACCGATGTGCAGGGTCGTCGTCGCGATTCGCACTTCGATCAGAAACGCCAGCAAGGCTGCCGCCAGCGTCAGCATCGACATGACGAAGATCCCGGCGATGAACGCCGACAGATCCCAGCGCAGAAAGGCATTGACGAACAACATCACCACGACCAGCGCGATGAACAGGGCCGATAACGTGATGAGGGTGATCGCCGCGTTGATCCAACGCGAACGGCGTTCGAGGATTTTCAGCTGACCGTGCAAATCGCGCCCGTCTTGCACGTAATTCGGCTGTAGCAGGCGATCCTCCATGGAACGCGCCCGATCGACGATACGCGCCAGTCGACTCGTCAACACGTTGAGCGTCACGCCGATCGCCGAAATGAGGAAGATCGGCGTCAAAGCGACCTGGATCAAATGGGCAATATCGACCGATTGGGCGGCGGTGACCGACATCCTCAAACCACCAAGACCATCGACTGATTCATCGTGCGCACATGCACGAGTATACGCACGCGGTCGACGGCGAAGCACCGCG
>CAZZXZ010000209.1:0-2942 GCA_964658135.1 uncultured Acetobacteraceae bacterium
CACCGCCACCACCACCACCGTAGCCGCCGCCACCGCCGCCGGAAGGTTTGGATCGCGGCGCTCGTTCCTGAGCTTCGTTCACGCGCAAGGGCCTGCCGCCCATTTGAAACCCGTTGGTTTGTTGGATCGCGTTTTGCGCCTCGCCCGCCGCCATGTCGACGAAGGCAAATCCACGGGGCCGTCCTGTCTCGCGATCGGTGACGAGTTTGACCGAATCAACCTTGCCGTGGCGTTCGAATAAACTACGCACTTCGTCTTCCGTGGCGGTAAATGGCAGATTGCCAACGTAAATCGTCGTCATTCGGCTGGTCTCACTGACAGTGCGCTAACATCCTATTCGTTACGCGCGGTTATACACATAGACCGGTTCGCAATGAGTCGCGTCGCGGCCCGCACCCTCGATCAGCCGATGCTACCGCACGGAAAAAGGGTTGGCAAACCCCAAGAATCCCCGCGTTTTGTAGGACGTGCCTCGTTCTGTAGGACGTCTCGCGACGTTATTCCACCTCCAGATAGGCGTAACCATTCAATTCGTTTTCATAGAATCGTTTCACCGCTTGAGCTTCGCCCAAACTCATCCGTCCTTCGTGCACCGCCCGCTCGCAGTCGCGCGCGATGCCCGGATAGAGCTCGTCGGTGTCGTACTCCATGTATTCCAGCACCTTGTTGGCAGTATCCCCTTTGACGATTTCCTCGATCCACCAGCCCCCGCCTTCTTGCAGACGAATGTGCACCACGTGCGTGTCGCCGAACAGATTATGCAGATCACCCAAGGTTTCCTGGTACGCCCCCACCAGGAAGGCGGCCATGTAGTAAGGCTCGTTCGCGGTCAGTTCGTGCACCTCGAGAGTGCGTTTGGTCACCCGAGGATGCACGAAGCGGTCGATCTTGCCGTCCGAATCGCAGGTGATGTCGGCCAGCACCGCGTTGCGCGTCGGTTTCTCCGTCAATCTCTGGATCGGCATGATGGGAAACAATTGGCCGATGGCCCAGCTGTCCGGCAACGATTGGAACACCGAAAAATTGCAAAAGTACAGGTCGCTGAGTACGTCCTCGAGATTCTCGAGTTCTTCGGGTACACGGTCCAGTTTGCGGCATTCGTCGCGGATCTTGGTGCAGGTCGCCCAGTACAGTTTTTCGGCCAGCCCGCGAAATTCGAGGCTCAAATAACCCAGGTTGAACATCTGCAACACTTGCTCGCGCGCCTGCAGGGCATCGTGATAACACTCGACCAGCCGGCGCTCGTTGACCGAATTGTAGCTGTCGAACAGATCCCGCACCGGCTGCGGCAGTTCGCCGATCCCGCGATAGTCGTCACCCGGCCGGCCCGTGACGTGAAACTGATCGAGTTTGGAGGAGCCCAGCGTGTCGAACACCAACAGACTGTGGTGGGCCGCGATGGCGCGCCCCGACTCGCTGACGATCATCGGATGCGGCACGTCGCGCGCGTCGCAGACGCTTTTGATTCGATAGACCACATCGCTCGCATATTCGTTGAGCGTGTAATTCATCGACGACTCGTAGTTGGTCCCGCTGCCGTCGTAATCGACGCCGAGACCGCCGCCGATGTCGATGTATTCGAGACCTGCGCCCATGATCTTGAGCTCGGCATACACGTGCGCAAGTTCGTTGATGGCATCCTTGACGCGCCGGATGTCCTGCAGCTGGCTGCCGGGATGACAGTGCACGAGTTTCAGGCAATCGAGCATGTTGCGTTCCTTCAACAGCGCATGCAGATCGAGGATCTCGCTGATGAAGAGGCCGAACTTAGATTTCTCGCCGGCCGACTCGCGCCAGCGCCCGGCACCCTCGCTGGCGAGCTTCACGCGCACGCCGATCTTGGGCCGCACGCCGTAACGTTCGGCATGCTTCAATATCAGATGGATTTCTTCGAAGTTCTCCACCACCGGAATGATGGTGCGCCCGAGTTTGGTGGCTAGAATCACCGCCTCTATGTAACTATCGTCCTTGAAGCCGTTGCACACGACGATGCGGTCGGGCGCGTTCTCGGTGATCGACATCACCGCCAGCAGTTCCGGCTTCGATCCGACTTCCAGGCCGAAGCCGAATTCCTTGCCGTAGCGGTACACTTCCTCGACCACCAATCGCTGTTGGTTGACCTTGATCGGAAACACCGCCGCATAACGATTCTTGTAGCCGTTCTCGGCGATCGCATTTCCGAAAGCATCCGCGATATGGCGCAGCCTGTGCGCCAGGATGTCGGAGAATCTGATCACGACCGGCGTGTGAAGATCGCGCGCCTTTAGACCCTGTACTACGTCGTAGAGGTCGATTTCGCGCTTCGGATCCATGCTGGGTCTGACGACCACGTGACCCGCGGCGTTGATTGAAAAATAGCCCTTACCCCACGCTTCGACCTGGTACAAATCCAGGGACTCGCCGATCTTCCAGGCATGATTCGTGGGCAGCACTTTGACGGATGTGTTCATGTGGCGCGCACGATAACAAATTGGGGCTGCATGTAAATGACAGCCGGTGACATGGAAGTGTAGGACTATGAACCTTCTGGAGCGCTGCCGACCGCCACCGGGTTGGCGGGATCGCGGATCCACTCGCTCCAAGACCCGGCGTACAACCTGGCCCCCGACAAGCCCGCGACTTCCATGGCCAGTAGATCGTGGCAGGCCGTGACGCCCGAGCCGCACATGACGATGGCATGCCGCGCCGCATGGCCGCCCAGACGTTCCCGCCACCGCCGTTGTAATTCGGCGGGTTCGAGAAATTTGTCGTCGGCGCCGAGGTTGTGGCTGAAAGGATGGTTCACGGCTCTCGGAATGTGTCCGGCCACGGCATCGATGGGCTCGACGACACCGGCATAGCGATCGGGCGCCCGCGCATCGATGAGCAGGCACTTGGGGTCGCCCAGCGCACGGCGCACGTCGGCCGCCACCGCCACGGCGCCAACATCCGCGCCACTCTCG
>CAZZXZ010000210.1:0-2939 GCA_964658135.1 uncultured Acetobacteraceae bacterium
GCCGCTGTCGAGTTCCAGAACGTCGACATCCTGTTCGCCCGGCAACCCGGGCGCGAAGGCCGCAAGGCCGTCCACAAAGCCGTCGCGGCACTCGATGCGGGCGGCACGCGCACGCAGATCCAGGATCGTTACGGTGTGATCGTCGGGGTGGCCGGTGCGTCGCTGCGCGTGGCGCGCGGCGAAATCTCGGTGTTGATGGGCTTATCCGGATCGGGGAAATCCACGCTGTTACGCGCCGCCAACGGTTTGAATCCGGTGACCCGCGGCGCCGTCTTGGTGCGCGACGGCGAGTCGGTCATCGACGTGGCCACCTGCGATACGGGTCAGATGCGGCGCGTGCGGCGCGAACGGGTCGCCATGGTCTTTCAGCAATTCGGCTTGCTACCCTGGCGCACCGTGCGCGAGAACGTGGGCTTTGGACTCGAATTACGCGGCGATCGCGCGGCCGCTCGCCGAGCCATCGTCGACGACAAGTTACAGTTGGTCGGCTTGTCGCAATGGGCCGAGCGTTATGTGAGCGAACTATCCGGCGGCATGCAGCAGCGGGTGGGACTCGCTCGCGCGTTCGCCACGGACGCCGACATTCTCCTGATGGATGAGCCCTTCTCCGCGCTCGATCCGTTGATCCGCGGCAAGCTGCAGGATGAATTGCTCGCGTTGCAGGAACGGGTCAAGAAGACCATTCTATTCGTCAGCCACGATCTCGACGAAGCGTTGCGTTTGGGCGACCGTATTTCGATCCTGCAGAACGGCCGGATCATTCAGACCGGAACCGCCGAGGACATCGTCTTGGCGCCCGCCGATGACTATGTCGCCGAATTCGTCCAACACATGAATCCGCTGAAAGTGCTCACCGGCGCCATGATCATGAACGCGCGGACCAACCTGGTGGCGGAGGCTGACTCGCTGTGGCTGGACGCCGGCCGGCGTTATCGCCTCTCGATGAGCGCCACCGATGAGGCGCTCGGGCTGCAGCTGGACGGCATGGCCCACGACCTGCATTACGTGGAAGACGCGGCAGTCGCCACGCACCGCGCGCCTGGAGTGGTCGTGGCTCCCGCCTCGCTATCGTTGCAATCCCTCATTCAGCTGCGCCAGTCGACCGGCCATCCCGTGATACTGACGGACGGCGGCAAGATCATCGGTGTCTGCAGCGAGACCGAGATCTTGAAGGCACTGGCCGGTAGCCGCTCGTGACCGGGGCTCACCACAGGGTGACGCGCTGCTCCGGGGCCAGGTACATCCGGTCGCCCGGCTTGACGTCGAAGGTGTCGTAAAACGGACTCTGGTTCATTTCCGGTACCGTACCGCGCACTTCGGACGGTGAATGCGGATCGGTCTTGATGGAGACGATCTCCTGGTCGACGCGCGATTTACCGCGCCATACCCGCGCCCAGCCCGCATAAAAACGGGCATCGCCGCTCATGCCGTCGAGCGTCGGTGCCGGCCGGCCCGCGAGGGACAGGGTGTAGGCTTTGTGGGCAATCGCCAGCCCCGCATTGTCGGCGATGTTCTCGCCCAACGTGAGTTCGCCGTTCAGGTGATAGCCGGGTACCGGCTCGAAGGCGGAGTATTGCGCCACCAACGCACGCGTCTTCGCCTTGAACTTATCGAGATCGGCCTGGGTGAACCAACCGGGCGGACTGAGAAGAATGCCGTCGCCATCGTATTGGCTGCCTTGATCGTCGAAGCCATGGCTGATTTCGTGGCCGATGACGCCGCCGACGGCGCCGTAGTTCACCGCGTCGTCGGCTTTCGGGTTGAAAAACGGCGGTTGCAGAATGGCGGCCGGGAAGACGATTTCATTCATCTCGGGGTTATAGTACGCATTGATGGTTTGCGGCGTCATGCTCCACTCGTCGCGGTCCACCGGCTTGCCCAGTTTGTTGAGGTTGCGACCGTATTCGAAGGTCTGCGCGCGGATCACGTTGCCGACCAAGTCGGCCTTCTCGACCCGCAGGCCCGAATAGTCGCGCCACTTGACCGGGTACCCGATCTTCGGCGTGAACTTCGCGAGCTTTTCCTGCGCCTTCTGCTTGGTCTGCGGCGACATCCAATCCAGGGTGTCGATGTCGGCTTTGTACGCCGCCAGAAGGTTTCGCACCAGCTGGTCCATGCGCGCCTTGGAGTCGGGAGGAAAATAGCGGGCGACGTAGAGCTCCCCGACCGCCTCGCCGATGGAGTTCTCGAGCAGATCGAGGCCGCGCTTCCAACGCGGTTTATTCTGGGGAATCCCGCGCAGCGCCGTCCCGTAAAAAGCAAAATGCTCGTCGAGCAGCGCCTTGCCGAGATCCGGGGAGAAATCGTTGATCAGACGCCAGCGAAAATACGCACGCCATACCGCGATCGGCGTGGTCCGCAGCAGCGCACCCACCCCTTTGAGGTAGGACGGCTGGCTCACCACCAAGGAGTCGATCTTGCCTTGCACACCGGTTTCCACCAAGTAGGCGGGCCAGTCGAAACCCGGCGCCATGGCAGCGAGTTTCGCCACCATCACTTTGTTATAAGCTTTCACCGGATCGCGGATTTCCACCTTGGTCCACTGTAATTTTGCGAGCCGCGTCTCGAGGCCGACGACCTGCGCGGCGTCGCGTGCGGCCGTCGCATCGCCGGACAACCCCAGCATCGTTTCGACGTAACGGCCGTACCGCACCCGAGCCTGCTTCATCTTGTCGTCGTTCAGCAGGTAGTAATCGCGGTCCGGCATCCCGAGACCATCCTGGGCGAGATCGAACACGTACCGTGTGGCATCCTTGGCATCCAGGTGCACGCCGGGGGTAAACGGCGCGCTCACGCCGATGATGTTCAGATGCGCTATCAACGCGGTGAGCTGACGGGGAGTGCGCACGGCATCCACGCGCGCGAATTCCTCCGCCAGTGGCTTAAGTCCGGCAGCTTCGACGCCCGCCTCGTCCATGAAGCTTGCATATAAATCGGCG
>CAZZXZ010000211.1:0-2839 GCA_964658135.1 uncultured Acetobacteraceae bacterium
TCGATGCCGAGATGATGGGCGAAATCAAGGAACTGGAAGCGGCCATCCAGCCGCACGAGCGCCTGTTCGTCGTCGACAGCATGGCGGGTCAGGATGCCGTGAACGCCGCCAAGGCGTTCAACGAAGCTCTCAGCCTGACCGGCGTCATTCTCACCAAGGCCGATGGCGACGCGCGCGGCGGCGCGGCGCTATCGGTTCGTGAAGTCACCGGGAAGCCCATTCTCTTCGTCGGCACCGGCGAGAAATCCGAGGCGCTCGAACTGTTCCATCCGGAGCGCATAGCCTCGCGCATCCTGGGTATGGGCGACGTGCTGTCCTTGGTAGAGCAGGTACAGGGCCAGGTAGACCAGGAAAAGGCGGAAAAGCTCGCTAAAAAGATCAGCAAGGGCAAAAATTTCGATCTTGCGGACCTACGCGATCAATTGAGCCAGCTGCAGAATATGGGCGGTATGTCCGCGCTCTTGGACAAACTTCCCGCTCAGATGCAGGCGAACGCCGCGGCGGCAGCGGGTGCCGTCGATGCCAAGACGCTCAAGCGGCAGATGGGAATCATCGATTCGATGACCCCGCGAGAGCGGCGTCGCCCGGACATGATCGATGGATCCCGCAAGCGCCGCATCGCGGCAGGCTCGGGAACGCAGCTCCCTGAGGTCAATCGGCTCTTGAAGCAGTTCGACCACATGCAAAAAACCATGAAAAAGCTCGCCAAAGGCGGCATGTTGAAAAATATGATGCGCGGCATGGGCGGACGTTTACCGCCGGGTTTCGGCCCTCGGTAGAGATTTGTTGCTCTAACCCCCCGATCTTCATTACAATTACCGGCTAGGAAGCTCAAGGTGAATTTACGATGGTGACGATCCGTTTGACTCGACGCGGTGGTAAGAAAACCCCGTTCTATCATGTTGTCGTTACCGACAGCCGTAAGCGCCAGGGCGGTACCAGCTTGGAAAGCGTTGGTCTGTTCAATCCGGTGGCCCGCGGTGCCGAGGTCAAACTCCGTTTGAACGTCGCCCGGATCGAGCACTGGGTAAGCCAAGGCGCACACATGTCCGATCGCGTGAAGTTTTTGGTCACGTCGTTTCGCAAGCAGGCGGTGGCTTAAGGCCGTCGTAGGAAGGCATTTGGAATTGCGATGAGCGTCGGGGCCGCCGCGTTCATCGAGTTGGGAGTCGTCGGGGCGCCGTTCGGCGTTCGAGGTTGGGTCAAACTCCGTTCGTTTACCGATCCGCCGGAGCGGCTGCTGCAGCACCGCACCGTGCACTTGGGTTTGGGCGGCTCGTGGAACGTTTACACCATCGAGGCGAGCGGGCGCAGCGCCGGACAACTGACGGCGAAATTATCGGGCGTAGAGGATCGCGATCAGGCGAAACTTCTGAGCGGTGCTTCGGTGGGGGTGCCGCGCAGCGAGTTGCCGCCGCGCAACGACAAGGATTTTTACCGTGCCGATTTGATCGGCTGCGAGGTGGTGAATCTTTTGGGGATTCGCCTCGGGCTTGTGTTGCATTTCGTCGAGACGCCCGCCCAGGTCTTGATGGTGGTACGCGGCGAGCACGAATACTGGGTGCCGGCCGAACCTCGCCATCTGCGCCGCGTGGATCTGGCGGCCCGCCTGGTGGTGGTGGATTGGGACGGAGCCGCTTAAGTACGATGCAGATCGCGGTCGTGACATTGTTTCCGATCATGATCCGCGACGCGTTGATGCACGGAGTGCTCGGTCGGGCGGTGGAACGGGATTTGTTGTCGGTGCGCTGTGTCGATCCGCGCGACTTCGCCACCGACGTGCATCGAACCGTGGACGACCGGCCGTATGGGGGAGGCCCCGGCATGGTCCTGAAGGTGGAGCCATTGCGAAGCGCGTTGCATAGCGCATTGGGTGGTTTGGCCCCCGGCAGCCGACGGGTGTATCTGGGCGCCGATGGTCGCCGGTTCGAGCAGCGCATGGCGCGTGAAGCACGCGATTGGCCGGGCCTGGTGTTGGTGGCGGGGCGGTACGAGGGTGTGGATGAACGCTTCATCGACACCGAGATCGATGAAGTGTGGTCGATCGGGGACTATGTCTTGTCGGGCGGTGAGATGCCGGCCTTGGTAGTGATCGATGCCATTGCGCGGCTGTTGCCGGGTGTGCTCGGCAGCGCCGAGTCGGCGCTTCAGGAGTCGTTCACTGACGGCCTGGTCGACTGGCCGCATTACACCCGGCCGCCGGCGGTGGAGGAGAACGCGGTGCCCGCGGTGCTGACATCGGGTGATCATGCTGCCATCGAGCGTTGGCGCATTCGCCAGGCTTTGGGCAGGACGTGGTTGCGCCGGCCCGAATTGTTGGAAAGACGCGGAATGAATGATGCAGAGCGGACGCTTTTGGAAGAATTTAAGATCGAATATGCCCAGCGCATGGTGAGGACAAGACAATGAACAAGATCATCCAACAATTGAACAGCGAGCGCGCGACGCGCAAGTTTCCGGAGTTCAACCCCGGCGACACCGTGATCGTCCAAGTCAAAGTCGTGGAGGGTGACCGCGAGCGTGTGCAGGCGTACGAGGGCGTGGTCATCGCGATAAAGAATCGGGGTCTGAACTCGTCCTTCACCGTGCGCAAAATTTCGCACGGCGAGGGCGTGGAAAGAGTATTCCAAACTCACAGTCCTTCGATCAGCGAAGTCAGCGTCAAGCGCCGCGGCGCGGTACGCCGCGCCAAGTTGTATTACCTGCGTGACCTGTCGGGCAAGGCCGCCCGCATCGACGAGAAAATCTGATCGTCTGCACGCGCGGGCCGGCCGGGAGGCATTGAATGAGTGTCAGGTCGGCCATAGCCGGATTTTTCGGTCTCGTCTGGCGAATTTTG
>CAZZXZ010000212.1:0-2832 GCA_964658135.1 uncultured Acetobacteraceae bacterium
ACACGGGGCCTGCGCGCGTCACGTCCAAAACGTGCTGGGTACTAGTCATGTTTGGCTATCCTCGGCGTCGGTTTCATTGATGATATTCACTAGATGCGCGTCGCGCCAACGAATCCACTCAGCGATGGGACGATCGCCCGCGAGCGCCGCCGTGCCTTCGATGATTTTCGCGCGTACGGCCGGAGTCAGGTGGATGTCGCCCAAATCGGCCCACCAACTTTCATATGCATCCGCCGCAAGATCGAGCGTGTGTTTCGCCCCGCCGGGCCCGCCGGCCAGGTGAAAGGTCATCAAGCCCCCCATCAGCGCCCAGCGCAGCCCGAGGCCGTAGCGCACCGCATCGTCGATATCCTGCGCCGAGGCAACCTCTTCCACCAAGCAGTGAAAAGCTTCCCGCAGCAGTGCAGCCTGCAGCCGATTGGCAAGATGTCCCGTGACTTCGCGGCGCAGAACGATGGGCCGCTTGCCCAAGCGACGCATGAACGACTTGGTCCACTCCACCGCCTGCGGATCCGTGGCCGAACCACCGACGATCTCGACCAACGGAATGATGTGCGGGGGATTGAAAGGATGAGCGACCAGGATGCGCTCGGGATGGCGGCAATTGGCTTGCAATAGCGACGGCCCGATGCCGCCGGTGCTGGACAGGATCAAACATTCCGGCGGCGTCCACGCGTCGAGTTCGGCCATCAGTCGGCGCTTCAAATCCGGATCTTCGGGAGCATTTTCCTGAATCAGATCGGCCTGCCGAGCCGCTGCCGCGGGCGATCCGGCAAACGACAAACGGTCGAGCGGCGGGTGCACCGACGCTCCCCGATGTAGGCGGCGCAACGACTCCCACGCATCGACGACGAAATCGCTCAAGACCTTCTCGAACCCTGCCGAAGGGTCGGTGGCGATCACCGCATAGCCGCGGGCAAGATAAAGCGCCGTCCAACTCTTGCCCACCGACCCGGCACCGATCATGGCAACCGTTTTAATCTGCTCGATGGAGCGGTACGGAGACGTGACGGATGAGTTCATTTGCCAACTCTACAATGCAGCCCGCGAAGCCGGATACTATACCAGTAGTATGCTTTCTCACGGTAAGGTCCCGGCCTGGCGACCGCCGTTCATTGCAGGAATCTGAGGGAGAAGCCGATGACGCAAAGCGCCGAATTTCGCGCTTGGGAACAAGTTTTGCACGGGCTTCCCGAGCCTTTGGAAAGCATCCAGCCGCGACCTTTGTGGGAGATGTTCGACACGGCCGTGCGGCACTATTCCGAGCGCCCCTATTTGACCAACCGCGACGTGAGTTTGACTTATGGTGCGGCAGACGCGCTGGTGTGCGCGCTGGCCGCGGGCTTGCGCGCAGCGGGTATCGAGCCCGGCGATCGCATCGGGCTGTGCATGGCCACACATCCTGCCTATGCATTGGCCGTCAACGCGGTATGGCGGATCGGCGCCATCGGCGTCGGCATGAATCCGCTGTATGGAGAGCCGATGCTCATGCGCATCGCGGCGGACTCCGGCGTGCGCCTCATTCTCGCGACGGATGCCGCGGTTACGCTGGAAAAAATCAAGCGCGTCGCCGACCAAAACACGGTCCGACTGGCGCTGTTCAAACACGATGGGAGCGATCTGGCAGGCCGCCCCCGCGTGCCGTCTGACATGCCGAGCCACGCCGGGGTGATCCATGCCGTGGACTGGCTGAAGGCGGTACCGGCTTCGCCAGAACTTCCTGCATGCGCACCAGCGACCTTCGACGCGAAAACCCAGATCGCGATGATCCAATACACCGGCGGCACCACCGGAGAACCGAAAGGGGTCATGCTGACTCACGCCAACTTGTGCGCGAGCTGCGTACAGCAGCGCGCAAAGTTCAAATCCATGCGGCCGGGGGTCGAGGTGACCTACGTGAGTGCGCCATTCACGCACATAGGTTCACTGCTGGCCGCGCTGATTTACACCACCGCGATCGCCGGTGAGCTCGTCGTCGCAGACCGCTTCGTCGCGGCCGAGGCACTCGCGACGATTGCCAAACATCGGATATCGTTTCTGCCGGGCGCACCCACGTTGTTGATCGCGCTGATGCGCGATGCTGCGGCGAGTTCCACCGACTGGTCCAGCTTGCGGTACGTGCTGTCGGCCGCGGCGCCGACACCACCCGAAGTCAAGAGTGCGTTCACGGCAATGACCGGTGCGGAGGTGCGTATCTGTTACGGCTCGACGGAGACGGGGCCGGGTATCGCCATGCAAAGCGAAGGCGCGGATGGCAGCGGACCCGCCCGGGCGTCCACGGGCACGCCGTTTCCGTTGACCGAAGTCAGTATTCGCGATCCTGCGAACCCGAGCGTTGCATTGCCCACCGGGGATATCGGTGAGATCTGCGTGGCGGGTCCGCAGGTGATGGCCGGCTACTGGCGCAATCCCACGGCGACGGCCGCCGTGTTCGTGGATCGCTACTTGCGCACCGGGGATCTTGGCTACATGGACGCGGCCGGCCGGCTGTTCCTGGTGGATCGACTCAAGGACGTCATCAACGTCAGCGGCTACAAGGTGTATCCGGCTTTGATCGAGGCGGCGGTTTACGAACATCACGCCATCTCCGAAGCCATCGTCGTCGGGGTTGCCGATTCGTATCGCGGCGAAAACGTCAAACTCTATGCGGTTCTGAAAGACGGCCAGCACCTCGAATTGTCCGAGCTGCAGAAATTTCTGGCCAACAAGCTATCGCCCATGGAAATTCCCAAGCAGTTCGAAATTCGCACCGATCTACCGAAGACCGCCGTCGGCAAACTATCGCGCGCGGAACTGCGCCGCCAGATCGCGGACGACGCTCACAAGCGCTGA
>CAZZXZ010000213.1:0-2739 GCA_964658135.1 uncultured Acetobacteraceae bacterium
GGCGCCCACCTGACACGTCGCTATGGCAGCCCCTGCGCGGCGTGTCGTGCTTCTAGCTCGCCGATCACCCGAGCCAACGACAGGCCCTTGGTTCTCAGCAACAGCAGGGTGTGATAGAGCAGATCCGCGGCCTCGCCGACGATTTCCTCATCGGATTGAGCCACCGCCGCAAGGGCCAGTTCAAGGCCTTCTTCGCCGACTTTTTGGGCCATGCGGCGGGTACCTTGGGCCAGCAACTTCGCGGTGTAACTACCCGCAGGCCGCGTGTCGATGCGGTCGATGATCACGTCCTCGAGCGTCGCGAGGAATGCGAGCTCCGCGGCGGCCGGCCGGGGTGCATCCTCGCCCCAGCAGGTGCGCGTGCCGGTATGGCAGGCCGGCCCCCGCGGGTGCGCGAGTATCAACAAGGTATCGCCGTCACAATCGGCGCTCACCGCGCGGACCTCCAGGAAGTGACCGGAGGTTTCGCCCTTGGTCCACAAGCGGTTTTTACTGCGGCTCCAGAAGGTCACGCGGCTGCTCGCCTGGGTCTCGGCCAGGGCGGCGCGGTTCATGTAGCCGAGCATGAGCACGGCCCCGCTCGAGGCGTCTTGCACGATCGCCGGCAACAGGCCGCCGCCTTTATCCCAGTCCAGCGCGGCAAGCTCCGTCATGGGCGTATCTCGATGCCGTCGGCGCGCAGTTTTTTCTTAAGATCGGGTATGGCGAGCTCGCCGGAATGGAATACGCTCGCCGCCAGCGCGCCGTCGACGTGCGCGTCGTGAAACACGCGGGTGAAATGATCTGCGGCTCCGGCGCCGCCTGAAGCGATCAGCGGGACTTGGCAGACCGCGCGCACGGCGCCTAGTTGTACTAGGTCGTATCCCTGGCGCACCCCGTCGCTCGCCATGCAATTCAGCACGATTTCGCCGGCGCCGCGCGCCTGTACCTCGATCACCCAATCGAGCGTCGCGCGGGCGGCATCGCGCGTGCGCTCCACGTCGCCCGTGAATTGTTGGACGCGATAGCCTTGCGGCGTGGTTTGACTGTCGATACCCACCACCACGCATTGCGCGCCGAAACGTTTGCTCAGCGCATCGATCAGATCGGGCTGCGACAGCGCCGGCGAGTTGATGGAAATCTTGTCGGCTCCCGAGGCCAGCACCGCCTCGGCGTCCTCGATCGAGCGGATACCGCCCGCGACGCAGAACGGGATGTCCAACAGTCGCGCCACCCGTTGCAACCACGAGCGATCCACCGAGCGGCCTTGGGGACTCGCGGAAATATCGTAGAACACCAGTTCGTCGGCACCCTCGTCACGGTAGCGCCCGGCCAATTCAAGAATGTCGCCGACCACGCGGTGCTCCCGGAACCGTACGCCCTTGACCACCTGGCCATCGCGCACGTCGAGACAGGGAATTATGCGTTTGGCAAGAATGGCTGCAATTCCTCGGTCGGAATGAGATCGTCCAGCAACGCTTTGCCGCTGATCGCGGCGCTCGCGCCGATGCCGGCCAGCGCGTGCAGATCGCGCGCATCGCGAATGCCACCCGATGCCTGCCATTCGATGGTCGGGAAACGCTCCACTGCCTCTGCATATAGCTCGACGTTGGGTCCCGACAGCGCACCATCTCGGCTGACGTCGGTGCACAGCACGTGTTTGACATCGAATTCCGCGAAGCGCTCGACCGCCGTCCATAGCGACATCTGTAGCTGGTCGCGCCAGCCGTGGATGGCGACACAGGGCGTGCCGGTGGCATCGAGACGAACGTCGAAGGCCAGCACGAAATGCGCGGTACCGAAGTCCTTGAGCCATGTCCGGACCTGCGCCGGATCGGTGACGGCGGTGCTGCCGACCACCACGCGAGCCACGCCGGCGGCCAACACTTCGGTAACGGCCGATGTGTCGCGCACGCCGCCGCCCACTTGCAGTTTGAGGTCATGCTGGGCGGCCAGGCCGGCGATGAGATCCCGATTGACCCGCGCACCGTCGCGTGCGCCGTCCAAATCGACGATGTGGAGCCAATCGGCACCCAGACCGCGGTAGCGTGCCACCAGGTCCATGGGTGTGGCGTCGTAACGCGTTTCCGCCGCGAAATCGCCGCGCAGCAGACGTACGCAACGGCCGTCTCGCAAATCGATGGCGGGTATGAGGCGCATGATGTCGGTGCTCACTCGAAAGCCAGGAAATTCTTCAACAAGCGTGCGCCGGTCGCGGCCGAGCGTTCGGGATGAAACTGCGCGCCGTAGAAGTTGCGCCATGCCACGCACGCGCTGAAGGGGATGCCGTACGAGGTGCTCGCCACGGTGGCTGGGCTTACGGGAAGTGCATAACTGTGTACGAAGTAGGCGTAGGCCTCGCCTGGCAACCCCACGGTAAGGGCAGAATCGGTTGCCGCATCGAGCGTGTTCCAACCCATGTGGGGCACCGGACGGTCGGCGTCGGCGAAACGCACCGCGCGGCCGGGAATGATGCCCAGGCACGGCGTGTGCCCCTCGTCGGATGAATCGAACAACAACTGCATGCCGAGACAGATGCCGAGCACGGGTTGGCGCAACGTGGGGATGAGGTCGTGCAGACCATCTCGGCGCAACCGCGTCATGGCATCGGCGGCGGCGCCCACGCCCGGCAGAATGACGTGCGTGGCCTCGCGTATGCGCCGCGGGTCCGCGGTGACCACCGATACGGTATCGAGTCTTTCCAGAGCGAATTGCAGCGAAGCGATGTTGGCGCCGCCGCTAGCCACGATGACCACGTCG
>CAZZXZ010000214.1:0-2502 GCA_964658135.1 uncultured Acetobacteraceae bacterium
CATGTTCTATCTTTTCCTGGGCGCAACGCTCGCGCTCACGTTCGGGACCCGTAATGCGCTCGTCGGCGCGGCTCTGGGGGCGTTGGCGATGAGCGCGTTGGGATATGTATTTTCCCGATACGCCATCCGCAGCGGGCGCAGTTGCTACCTGTTGTCCCGGGAAATGTTCGGAACCGCCGGAGCTTCCCTCGCGACGCTCATCTTTGCAGTCACCTCCGTGTATTACGCCCTGTTCGAGAGCTCGGTGGTGGCGGTCGCCGTGAGCAAAGTGATCCCGAGAATAGGGTATGGCGCCGCCTGCGTGCTCATCGTCGCATACAGCATCGCGCTCATTGGGGGAAGCGTACAACGGTGGTTGGACAAGCTAAATGGGTTGCTGCTGCCCGTCTATTTGCTCGGCCTGGCGGCGGCGGTGATGCTCGCGATCCGCCAATATGGCTATTCGAACGCGTGGTTGAACGTGGGTCCGCCCTCGAGTACACCGTATGGCTGGTGGATTTGCGCCATGGCGTATTTCGGGCTGCAGCTTCTCATGATGTGCACCCTCGACTTTGGCCGGTTCGGCCGGTCGAACGACAAGGCCTACCTCGGCCTTTTTGCTTTTGGGCTGCCCTTTTATGTCGTGGCCTTCATCGTCAACTCGTTCGTGGGCATATTCCTCGCGGCAGAGGCCGGTGTCGCCAATGTGTCGGAAACCGTCGTGATGGACGTGTGCCTTCTGGTGCTGGGAGGACCGCTTGGTCTCTTCTTCGTTTGGGCGACACAGACGCGGATCAATACCGCCAACTACTTCCTTTCCGCGACCAATGTGCAGGCTTTTGTTAGCGAGGTCGCACGCATCCGGCTGCCACGGTTGCTGTGCGCCATGTTGGTCGGCGCGCTCGTACTGAGCTTCATGCTGTCCGCAAATGTCCTGAAATACATACTGATAGCCGTCAATTATCAGGCCATCATTCTGACCGCGTGGGTCGGCGTCGCGCTCGGGTACATCTTGTTGGATGGCCGTGAAACGGCTGTCGATGCGGATAGGGAGACAAAGAACTATCCACCGGTCTTCCATGCGCGCGGTCTGGTTGCCTGGGGCGCGAGTGCCGCGAGCGGGCTCATCACCATGCAGGCCGGCGGAACAGTTGCAACGCTCTCGGTTCCGGTGACGCTCGTGGTGGCCTTTCTCGGCTATTCGACGCCGGGGTTGTTGCGCCGAGAAAGACCGTAACCGCGGCAGACCTATGCATCTCCACGCGCTCGCTGCGAACTGCGGAAAATCACATATATGAGTGTCATTGCACGCCGGGTCGGACGCTGTTAGCGTCATTCGATGGCATTTCCACTGGCGACGACCGACGAAGAGATTGCACCGATCGACGGGGACGCCGAGGGCGCCGGAGATTTCATCGGTGTGCTCGCCGCCATCGCCGGCAAGGACGCGGTGCTGACCGATGCAGCGACGCGGGTTTTCTACTCCACCGACATTGCGAGCCGAGGTGTGACCGCGGAAGCGGTGGTGAAGGTCGCCGAATTGCCGATCTTGCGCCGGCTGGTGGCGGCCGCCACCTCGCGCGGCCGCATCGTCATTCCGCGCGGCGGCGGTTTTTCCTACACCGGCGGTTACACGCCGCTGAACGAACGCTCGGTGATCATCGACATGCGGGCCATGGACCGCATCCTTGAGATCAATGAAAGCGACATGTTCGTGGTGGTCGAGGTGGGATGCACCTGGCAGCGTCTCTATGAAGCGCTGAAGGCGAAAGGATTGCGCACTCCTTACTTCGGACCGATGTCGGGCTACCGTGCTACCGTCGGCGGCGCACTTTCGCAAGGATCATTGTTCCTGGGATCTACGCAATACGGCACGACCGCCGACAGCGTACTGGCGCTGGAAGTCGTGCTCGCCGACGGCACTGTGCTCAAGACCGGGTCGTGGGCTTCGACCCAGGGCGTTCCACCTTACTTTCGGCAGTACGGACCGGATGCGACCGGCCTGTTTCTCAACGACACCGGTGCCATGGGCTTCAAGACCAAGGCGGCGCTGCGGCTCATCCCGTTTCCACCGCATCAGGCCTATGCCAGTTTTGCGCTGACGGGGCACGCGCAAGTCACCGCCGCCGTCTCGGCGATCGGGCGTTCGGGTCTCGCCGCGGAGTGCTACTGCTGGGATCCGTTCTTCGTGCGCATGATGAGCGAGGCCAGCACCGGCACGAAACAGGATCTGCGGTTTCTCTGGAACATCGTGAAGGCGGGATCGGGTCCGATCGACGGCATGCTCGCAGCGGCACGGGTGGCGCTCGCGGGTAAGCGTGTGTTCTCCGGCGAGACCTATCTGCTGCACGTGATCATCGACGACGTGTCCGCGGCGGGAGCGGCGGCGCGCCTGCGCCAGGTGCGCTCGCTGGCCCGTGTCGCGGGTGGCCGCGAGGTCGCGCCCAGCGCCCCAAGAGCGTTGCGCGGCACGCCGTTCACCGATTTCAACGTGCCGGAGCGCCGCATCAAGCGGCGCAATCT
>CAZZXZ010000215.1:0-2058 GCA_964658135.1 uncultured Acetobacteraceae bacterium
CAAGGTTTAGAGGCGTCGATGCTCACGTGATCGGATAAAAACCGATGAGATCCACGCTGAGCAAGGTCACGACCAGCAACACGGCTGAGACCGCGAGCAGGTCCAGATGCACGCGCGCCAGCCGTTCCATCGTGCTGCGCCGTATCGTCGCTCGCGCGAGCACCGCGCTGACGCTCAGAGCGACGGCGGCGGGAATGGTCAGGAAGGCACAGCAGCGGACGACATTCAAAGGCCACGAAATGCCGTTAAAATAACGGCTGCCGAACGCATGGAAGCCGAACAAGGTGAATATGCCGCAGCCGACGATGGCCGCATAGGCGCCGACGATGAGTCGCGCCGGCCGGCTGAAGCCGTAGGTCGCCGACAAGATGAACGGCGCGCCGGACGCTGCGATGAGGGCCAACAGCACGAGTAACGCGGACATCAGCCGCGGATTATCCAACAACTGCGGCTGCTCATAGACCGACGGACGATCGGAAATACTGAGCATCGTACGGCCCGTCGTGGGATCCGCGACGAACGACAAGGTCTCCAGATACTTGGGATTACCGAACGTTCCGGGAGCGATTTCGACGAACCCCGGCCTGTTGTCGAGCTCGAGCGCTTGACCGGCACGTCGGATGCGGACCTGGGTCGGATGCATCAAGCTTCGTAAACGAGAAAAGCCCCGATGATGACGGGCGGTGGCGACGTAGACGCCGAGATAGTGGTCCCAATCCTGGCGCCAGACGGTGGGCGGGTAGCGTACACAGGAAATAGTCGGGCCCGCGACGCAGGCTACCAACGGCTTGAGCATCGCTGCGGCCACGTCCTCGAATGCCGGCGGCTCCAAGCCTGGATCCAGAGGCGAGCGCCTCGCTACATTACCGTAGCAATAGAAAATGCCGGCGTGGCGGGTCACATCGAGAGCCATCTCGCAACGAATTCCTGGGCCCACGCCGCCGTGCACGAACAAGGTGGTCGGGCCGCTGCGCACGGCATCGAACAGCAAGCCATGCGCCGATCCGCGCGCTCCATTCGACTGCAGTATTCGAAACATGAGGTCACGCATGGTGGGCGTGACGCTGCGCTGGTCGGCGGCGGGCCCCAGCAGTGCCCGGATGAGTTTCGCCATATCGCTCATGGTCGAGATCGGTACGCCGGCCACGACGGCGGCCGCCTCCGACGTCAAGTCACCGCTCGGGTTCGTATTGAGCGGCGCCGTTGGCTGAAAGGCGAGCACCCGATGCGCAGGTGGGATGGCGGGCGCCGCCAAATACGTATGAGTCATGCCGAGCGGACCTAAAATCGCATCCTGCACATACCGCGGAAAGGAGACACCGGTCAATTCCGTCACCATGTAGGCCAATAATTTGGGGCCATAGCTGTCGTAGGTGGAAAAAAGTCCCGCATTTTTGAAATAACCCGGAAATCGCCGCTCGAAAAATCGCGCCGGATCCGCGGCGAGGCTGCCGGCGCCGAAATCGGTCGCATCGAACCCCGCGCTGTGTGTCGCCACTTCGCGAATGGTCACCTCGTGTCCAAAGGCAAGCGGCAGTTGGTAATGTTTCAAGTAGCGGTTGATGGGATCGTCGATGCTCGCAATCATTCCCCGGTCGATGAGCTGGGCCACGGCGGTCGCCGTGAATATCTTAATCTCCGAGTTCAGATCGACCAGGGTCGAGTCGATCGAAAAAGGCAATCTGCTCGCCGGATCTTCGACGCCATAGGCCCGTGCGAGCGAGGTCTGCCCGTCCTGCACGAAAACTGCGGCGGCGAACGAAGAGCGCTGGCTGCGCACCAAACCGCCCAACGTGGTGTCGGTTTGCTTTGCCACGCTCGCCGCCAGCAACTCGCTTGCGACGGCCGCACGCGCCACGTCGAGCGACAGCACCCCGGCCGCTGCGGCAACGAGCAAAAACAGCGCGGTTGCGCGCAGGGACTCGATAGCCCGTTTCACATGCGATCGGCCGACTAACAACATTCGAGGTAATCCCGACCGTGCGGCACGTGATGCGCGTCACACAATCAAGTCGTCCAAAGGCGACAGTTTGTTTAGATGATCTGCGCTACGTAAAA